>JAEZVR010000164.1 GCA_023420715.1 Bacillota bacterium
TTTAGCCAAAATCGGCATCCCTGTCGTAATCCCACCTTCTGCGCCACCGCTGTGATTCGTCTGATAGCGAATCCGCTGACTCGAATCCTGTTGCAAAATCGGCACATCATTATTTTCTGAGCCTAAACGATTCGCCACATCAAATCCGGCGCCGAATGAAACACCTTTAACCGCCGGCACAGCAAAAAACAAACTCGCCAAATGCGGCTCTAATCCTGCAAAAATTGGATGCCCAATGCCTGCGGGGAAGCCCCAAGCAACCACCTCAACCACACCACCGACAGAATCTTGCAAGGCTTTTGCCGACAAAATCGCTTGCATCATATCTTCTGCCACCTGCGCTTGAAGGGTTGGAATCGGTTTTTGTGCGATCGATTTAGACCATTCCGCTTGTGCAAAATCCGCCTCTCCAAAAGATTCGAAGGACGTATCTAAAACAGATCCGATTTGTAAAACATGTGCCACAATATGACAACCCAGCTTTTGGAGCACTTGCATCGCCACACTGCCGGCAAAGGTGAGCGGACACGTCAATCGACCCGAAAAATGACCACCGCCGCGCGGATCGTTCGCACCATTGTAGCGCATCAACCCGACCAAATCCGCATGTCCTGGACGAATCACGTAAGGCTGATCATAATCGCCCGAACGGGCATCCGTATTTTTAAACATTGCGGCAAGCGGCGCACCCGTTGTTTTTCCTCGATAAAGACCACTCAAAATCTCTGGTACATCCGCTTCCAGACGTGCGGTTTTCCACGGTTCACCACCTGGTGCACGGCGGCGCAATTGATTTTCAATCCTTGCCATGTCGATTTCAAAACCAGCTGGCAATCCATCGATCACCACCCCAACTGCAGGACCGTGAGACGCCCCAAATAAACTCACCTTAAGCTGTCTGCCCCATACCGAACTCATCTTGATCTCCTCTTCGTCTAATCCGACCATCGGCCGCCCAACAAGGCATAATCTCGCCAAAAATTCGGATAAGATTTGCCCACCGCCCAAGGTTGATCGATCCGCCACGTACACGTTCCAATATCTTGACTGAGTAATGCATGTGCCACCACCTGCGTCATAACCATCCGATGATCGCCATGGGTTGTGGGCGGATCCCCAGCAGGCGCTCGCCATGACGACTGTCCCACAATACTCATGCGCTGTGTGGTCTCATGATATTCATAATGAATACCTAAATATCTCAAAAGCGCTTGAATGGCTTCTAACCGATCACATTCTTTCGTCCGCAGACGCGCACAATCATCTAAGTGCCATAAGCCTGGCGTCTTGGCCAAAGCCAATGCAAAAACAGGTGCGAGATCTGGACAGTCCCGCAGGGAAAAAGCGCTTCCTGACACACCGCGCCGCAGCACTGCCAACCACATGGGTAAAACAGCATCCGCTTGTGCGCTCAAGCTGCAAGCACCCACAAATTCGATGGTTGCCCCAAACTGTTTGGCCACAAGCCAAAAAGCGGCACTGGATGCATCTGGTCGAATGGTATACGCCTGTTTCGGCCAGCGATAAAACTGTTTGGGAATAATATAGGTGCCATATGGGCCACTCGCCGCATCAAACTGCGTCTCCACCCCAAAATCCGCCATAACCGACCGCGTCAATTCGATATAAGATCTAGAGACTGGCGCCGAGGTTAACGTCACATAAACCGTCTGATGCAAAAGCGGCGCGGCCATCAACAAGCCGCTAATCGGTTGAGATCCCTCTAACCCGGAGATGGCAAGGTGTGGCTGACGCCATTTGCCCTGTGTCTGAAGTGGCAAATAGGCCTGTGGCTGAAGCGCCCTCAAGCCACAATTTTCCGTTTGAAAAGCTTCGTTTAATGCTGCAATCGGGCGAAAAGGCAGTTTGCCTTTTCCTTCAAACAGCGTCGGAATGCCCATCGCCAAAGCCAAAGGGATCAAAAAGCGCAAGGTTGAACCCGATTCACCACATTGCACCACGCAAGGGGCTGACGCAAAATCAACGTCTTGATGATGCGCCAACCAAAAGCTGAGTGCCTGCAGGGCTTTTGTGGTATAGCGCACATCATCGCCATCGGAAAGGGCATGTGGCGCGATGGCGCCAAAAAGCGGATCCCGAAAACAGCCATTTTGCCACTGAGTCAGAGCCGAACAAATCGCGGCCCGATGTGACAGACTTTTAGATGGCGGCAGATCAATTTTTCCACCCAGTTTTGACGGGTACAAAATGATAGCCGATTGTGGCCCAAGTCCTTTAGTCATTCACACCTGCTTGAACCCACGTTTCTTTGACAACATCCATTAACTGCTGCGGATCCATCGGATAAATCATCGGCTTGCCCACGTCTTCCAGCAAAATAACTGGCAAGTGCCGCCCAAGCCATTTCTTGTCACTCTTCAGCGCTTCCAGAATAAACTCTAGCTCAACAGCTGCTGCCGTTGGTAAGTCGTGATCCTCCAATTGCGCTTTTAAAGTTTGTGTCACAGAAGAAGGCGTAATACCCAAGGCTTCGCCAATTCGACAAGCCGCCATCATGCCGCAAGCCACAGCCGCACCATGAGTATAAAGTGCATATTCTGTAGCCGTTTCAATCGCATGTCCCAAAGTGTGTCCAAAGTTTAGAATACGCCGCTGATCTTGATCCAATTCATCTGCAGAAACCACCTGTGCTTTTAAACCCACGCACCGTGCAATTAATCGCGCATGATCGAAATCTGCCTTTTTGAGCTGATCAAGCAAATCCGGCGCCATAATCATGCCATATTTAATCATTTCTGCTAAACCTTCCTGATAGCGGATCGGTTTAAGTGTCGCTAAAACATCCGGATCAATCACAACCCCTTTCGGCTGATAAAAGGCCCCGACCATATTTTTGCCAAAAGGCAAATTGATCGCCGTTTTTCCACCGACAGATGCGTCCACCTGAGCCAATAAAGTTGTCGGGATTTGAACATAAGGCATACCCCGCATATAGGTTGCCGCCACAAAACCCACCAAATCACCAATGACACCGCCGCCGAGACTGATGATTAAATCCTGACGCGTCAATTGCATTTGGTGGAGCAAGCGATAAAGCCGTTCCACACTGTGGAGCGATTTATGGATTTCACCTTCTGGACTCATATAGGAATAAGTTTGTAAATCACAAGATTTCAGCGAGTCGATCACCCGCTTGACATATAACGGACCGACCTTGTCATCGGTGACCACCATTACCTTTTCTCCGGCAAAAAGCGGACGAATCAAGGCGCCCACTTCATCTAATAAACCGCTGCCAATCTGAACATTGTACGAGCGTTGTCCTAAATCCACTTGTATGCTATTCATGGTGTCCTCCTGGCGTTATTTTATCACGCGGACACACAGGCTTTGTCAGACCATCAACCCTGAGCGTATCTCATCTCAGCATTTTGGCGATTTTGCCTATTGCCCACGTCCTGTAGAACCTCTAAAATTTAGATATTAATTTTATATAAATCTGAATACACTCGATGCAACCATGCATCGGCAAAAGGAGAAAGGCATGTTGAATACAGTTTCGAGACGACGCGTGCAGGCTTTTATGCTTGTGCTCCTCTTATCGATTTTCAGTTTTTATTCACCCCAATGGGTTCAGGCGACAGAAACCCCTGTTCCCAATACCCACACACCAGGACCTGGAGAATATTTTTTTCAGCAATTGGCCTCACATGAGCAATCTGTCTATCTACAGTTAAGCCAACAAGCGGATCAATTAACCGATCCAGAAAACCCAGAAGTCGTCGAAGTAAACCTGCCTGAAGGTCAAAGTCTCCATTCTCGGATTCTCTTTTCTTTTTTCCGAGACCATCCAGAATATTTCTGGATTAATGCCGCAGACCTCGCTTGGCAGGAATCTCGCCGGGAAAATGGGCAGGTCTATTATCAGCTCACCCGAAAAGTGCGCACCGAGCCCTATTTCTATTCTGGTTTTACAAAAGAGAATTTACCCAAAATTCGTGCTGATTTTAAAGCGAAGCTCGACGAGATTGTCGCAAAAGCCCCAGAAGGATTCGAAGCCAAACTGCTGTATATCAACAATTGGCTCGCCCTCAATAATGTCTATAACAGACAAGGACTTGGTGCAAACAATTATTCGCGTTCTGCTGCTTCCGCCCTCTTGTCAAATAACGATCCAGACCTCGGTCCAGTCTGCTATGGTTATGCCACCGGTATGAAAGTCCTTTTGGATGCCTTAGGTATTGAAAATGCCTATATCGAAGGTTGGGCTTTTAATGATAAAAATCTCCCGAATGGCGAACAGCACGCTTGGAATTTAGTGCACTATCAAAACCAATGGTACGCCATCGACCCCACCTGGGATGATCCACCGGTACAAGGACGTCCAGCCCGTCAAGTTTATTTTTTGGTAGGTGCCAATACAGAAACCGAACCTAATCTGCCCGGCAAAACACGCTTTGCGCAAAATCACGAAGCCAATGCCAACCGTTCGGCGGCCCTGCGTTCTCAAGGTTTACAATTTCCATCACTCAGTCCAGAAGGCATTCAATTGACCCAGAATTTAATCGAAGTCTATGCCGAAGACGGCGAATTGGCTTTCACCGCAGATGATGTTCACACGGCCCTAAACCGCATCAAAACAGAGGGCTTAAGCCATACCACAATTAAACTGTTCAAGGATGTCACCCTAGATCAAACCCTCGATTTATCTCCCGAAGTGGGGCAACTCAAAATCGACTTAAATGGGCACACCATCAAAGGAACAACGTCGCCGATCTTCCGCATTTCAAATGGCGCGACGCTGATTTTAGACAACACTGTACAGCCAACCGCCACGGTAGAAGGACCAGGTCCACTTGTGGACAATCAGGGACAGCTCTTATTCGGATCAGATCTGCGCCTCTCCTCTACATCTACAAGTGCCGCTTTAACAAATCCACAAAATATTCAAGGCTACGGCAAAAGCTATGTCGTCGCAACCACTCAAAATCGACGCTATACCGCCTATCCTGTTCTGGAGCCATTCTTCCATGACGGATCGAATCAAAAAATAGACGCTAAAACAATATACGAAGCACAGCAAGGTGACGGTACAGGTCATCTGCAAAACATTGTGCGTCAAGCTACAGATCGGCTAACCGTTCAGTTCCAGCTCAATGCACAAACCAAGCCAAATATTCCGCCTGCCAATTGGAAAGAACACGTGCGCTGGCAATTGCGCGAAACCCCGTCTGGCAATGTAGCTCCAGATGCACCGACAACCGCATTGCAAAATGGCAACTACGTCTATCACACCACACTCTATGGATATGATGTCACCTATACCATTGAAGTACAGGGTTTGCCGGAAACCAAAATGG
>JAEZVR010000037.1 GCA_023420715.1 Bacillota bacterium
ACCCACGCCACTGGTGCCACAAGGACCGCCCCGCCAAAAAATCGCAAAAGATCGCCCAAACATCGGCCAACAAAAAAACGACGAAACTAAACCTCCTCAAAAAATCAAAGATCCAAGGAGAGTATCATGTCTAGCTCGACATCCCATCGTTCCCCAAATCGCCCGTGGTTATCTTTTTTAATCTGGATTGTCATTTTATGTCTTGCCACAACCGCCTATTTGTACTTTGTTCAAGGCTGGTTTAAACCAAAACCATCTATTCACAACTTACATTTAGACCTCCAGGACAACGCAGAGATTCAAAGTAAAGCGGTTTTATTCATGCCATTATCGGCTCTAGACAAGACGCAACAATCAACTGCTGACATTTTGGCCCATGCCGTCGCCTACAAGGCAGCGGACATCCCCTTGCCGATGGCCTCGCTGACTAAAATCATGACCTGCTTATTAGGCTGCGAGTCGAACATAACAGACGATGCCATCTTCGAGATTGATACCGATGGATATCTCAAGATGGTTGAAGAAGATGCCTCTATGGCAGGTTTTTATGGCGGGGAACGCGTAACATTTAAAGATTTGCTGTATGGCACCATGCTCGCTTCTGGCGGTGAGACAGCAGTCAGTCTGGCGATTGCCGTCGCTGGGAACGAAACCGCTTTTGTGGCACAGATGAATGCCAAAGCAAAAGCGCTTGGACTCAGTCAAACGCTTTTTAAAAACCCGACAGGTCTGGATGAACCTGGGCATCAGAGCACAGCTTATGATCTTGCCCTTCTGACGAAAGCCGCTTTAGAAAATCCTCGCTTTAAGACCCTCTTTACCACACCCAAACTGCAATCAAGCGCAACCAGCAGTCATCCTGAAGGGATTCTTTGGCAAAACCACGTGTATCAAAATGCTCATCAATATGACCTCATGCCAGCTGGCTATGATGTTCAAGGCGGGAAGGCTGGCTTTACCGATCACGCAGGCTATTGCTGGGCCTCCTACCTAACCGTGCAAAATGAAGATTTCGTATGCATCACACTCGGTGCCCCTAAGATGCCTGGTCCACCTGCACAGGTCCAAGAATTGGCTCGCATCTGCCAATTAATCGAAACATCGATTGGCGCCAAACACACCACTGCCCCCTAGGACACTGGATGACAAGCAAGTCGTGCGACCTGAAAAAACACAGTTAAACAACGGCGATTCGCCCGTTTACTCAATGCAAAAACTCATTCAAAATGGATATGTCCGGCACCATCTGAGCCGACAATACAGGCACACGCGAACAGGATTCAATTAACCGTTCAACTTCTGCAACCGCTCGATCAATATCTGCATATTCACCTGTCTCTGTGTAGGGCGTCGGCGGCAAAGTCTGATTGTTGTACCGCATCATCGCTTCTTCTAAGGCTTGACAAGCAAGCGGGGCGATCACACAAGGTTCATACTTCAGCGCGGTATTGATAAAAATATCTGCCCGTTCAATATATTCCGGAAAAAAGCTGGCCTCCGTTTGATCGAGCATTGGCCAATAGTCGATCGTAGCCAAAGCAGGTGTGTTGCGATGTGAAACATCTCGAGACGTGCGCCTCAGCATCCGTAAATCCCGCGGGGATAAAAGTGGCTGGCGATGTTCCGTTACTTCAGCCCAAGGTCGCAGCATAATGCCATACCACTGCTCCCGGTCCAATTTCCCTGCCACCTTTTGTGACAACCCATGAAGCCCCTCAACCAACAGCATACCGTCTGGCGGTAGCGCCAACTTCTTATGGGGCTCATAAATACGATCCCGTGTCTTAAAATCAAAGGTTGGCAGCTGAACCGTCTCCCCGTCCAAAAGTTGCTGAATCGCCCGCTGAATCCCATCTAAGTCTAAGGTTTCTGGACTTTCAAAATCTTTTCGTCCATCAATGATCCGAACGGCTTGCTGGGGCACATAATAGTCATCCAAAGATAAGACCACAGATTGCTGACCTCTCAAACGCAGAGCGCCGGCCAAACGGTTGGTCGTTGTTGTTTTTCCCGATGATGTTGGGCCAGAAATAAACACAACACGTGTTTTTGGCCGCCAAGCCAATTCGCTTGCCACATCAAATAATACCTGTAAAAACTGATGTTCGCAGGCTCGAATAAATTCATCTAATCTCGATTCGGCAAGCTGGCGACGAATGGAAATCAAATCAAACGAAAGTGCCGGTGTCAGTTCTGCCATAAGGCCTCCATAGAAAAAGGCATTTTGTCAAAGACAAAATGCCCGATCTGTTGCGCTGAAGCGTCTTTGATTACTGGATGGTTATTATACAATACCTTGTGCCAGCATGGCATCCTTAATCTTGCTAAAGCCCGCAATATTCGAACCGAGAACCAAATTATCTGGATCCCCATATTGCACGGCTGTTTCCTTGACATTCTTAAAGATGCCTTCCATGATCTGCTGTAATTTTTGATCAACTTCTTCAAAAGTCCAAGACAACCGCATCGAGTTTTGACACATTTCCAATGCTGACGTTGCCACACCACCGGCATTCGCCGCTTTACCCACTGCAAAATAGACACCATTTGCCAAGAAATATTCTGTCGCCTCCAGCGTTGTCGGCATATTTGCCCCTTCTGCCACATAGCGGCAGCCACCGGCTACCAATGCTTTTGCATCGGCCAAATCGAGTTCGTTTTGGGTCGCGCAAGGCAAGGCAATATCGCAAGCTTCTCCCCAAGGACGTTTACCCGCATGGTAGACAGAACCTGGCACGCGTGCAACATAGTCTTCAATCCGACCACGTTGGTTTAGTTTGATATCTTTGACAACATCGAGGTTAATGCCGTTTGGATCATAGACATAACCGTTTGAATCAGAAACGGTGACCACTTTTGCGCCCAATTGATGTGCCTTTTCCGTCGCATAAATGGCAACATTTCCAGAGCCAGAAATCACAACCGTCTTACCTTCAAAACTTTCGCCTTTGTCCTCTAACATGGCTTTCATGTAATAGCAAAGCCCGTATCCAGTCGCTTCTGTTCTGACCAACGAACCACCGTAGGCCAAACCTTTACCCGTCAGCGTGCCATCATAAGACTGAGTTAAAC
>JAEZVR010000088.1 GCA_023420715.1 Bacillota bacterium
CACTAAATCTGAAATGAATACTTTAGATCGGATCGGGCCCTATGTTTCGCGAACAATGGGCGAAACGGCGGGATTGTTAGGCATTACAACAGGTACGCTGACGGTTGCGGTCGATCGATTAGTCAAAAAAGGATATATTGAACGTCGACGTGCCCAGACAGATAGACGCATTGTCCGTTTGTCACTCACGCGAAAAGGTAAGTTGGCTTATCGGATGTATCGCAAATTTCATCGGTTAATGGTTGAAAATGTTTTGGCAGAAATGTCGGATGTCAGTCAATCTGTTTTTCGAAAAATGCTCAGCACCATTGATACATATCTCAGTGAGCAACAGGAGATTCTAAAGGATAGGGAGAAGAAAACAGGCTATGAACAACGCTGATATATATGAAGTGGTTGTGGATGTTGTTTCTTCGGCGGCAATGTTGGAACCGACTCAGATCCATCCCAATGCTAAATTGATTGAAGATATGGGGTTGGATTCCTTAGCGCTGTTTGAGATTGTGATCGATTTAGAAGATGCTTTTCATTTACAGATAGAAGATGAAACGATTGAAAATCTGAAAACCTGCCGTGAAATTGCCGAATTTATTGAAAAAACGGCACCCAAGCGCTCAAAACGAAAAAAATGAAGACTGGCTAATGCCAGTCTTCATGTATAGATACGTCTGCTTTGCTTCTGATTAAATTGTTCGTGCAGCCAAAGTTTAAGTTTTTCTGTCATATCTTTAGCTTTTTGAAATTGTTGCGGAAGCAATGGTTGTCCAAAACGAATGATGACAGACCGTTTTTGTTTGGTGATTGGATCTTTCCCCTTTGGCCAGCGCATATGGCGGTTGAATACCTCGTATGCGCCATCAATAAAGACAGGAACAAGCGGTACGTTGGTTTTTTTGGCGATGAAGGCTGCGCCGTTATGTATGACCCCGAGTCTTCCATCTGCCGTGCGCGTGCCTTCCGGATGAACCAACAAAATATTGCCTGCTTCTACATGATGTTTGGCAGAGATCAGGCCCCGCGTCGGACTTCCTTTTCGATCCAAGGGTATTCCTTGCCCAACGCTCATAATGATTTTGCCAAAAATGCCATGATCTGTTAGGAGATCTTGGGCCGCCAGACTGGTAAAATATTTGAACTGATGTTTGGGTAAGAAGGAGGCGATGATCATTCCATCGACATAGGTCTCATGGTTTGAAGCAAGAATATAAGGGTGTTCTTGGGGAATGTTTTCTAACCCTTCTGCTTCTAGATGAATCATACGATGGGTCAGCGACATGCCGAGCCAGTAAAAAAAATGCCCAAGCATACCCCGTTTAATGGGTTTAACGACGTCAGATTCTGCTTTGTTTAAGGTTTGATGTTTCATAATCCTCACTCAGGATGAGCACTCATTGAAAGCTCGTTTTAGTTTTTTATTTTAAACGAATCAGCACATGAATCAAATAGGTTTTGAATGATTTGAAAGATAGGGGAGTTGTTTTTGATAAAATAGGTTTAGTTGCGATGAAGATTGAAGTTCAGATAGCTTCATGATACAGTTGCTTAAAAAAGTGATTAATATACTTTTTTAGAAAAATAGCCACAGGGCTTTTCTGTGGCAAGCTTTAGATTAAGGGGTTTACTCAAATGATGCAAGTCTCTGGTCGGCGCATTTACGAGGTTCGTCCATTTAGAACCCTCATCGAAATGTTGCGTCAAACAGCCCAACATCATGGCTCGCAAATGGCTTATATGTTTCGTAGAAAGCCGGGCGAGCATGTTCATTACAGAACCTATGGTGAACTGCTCGAAGAAGTAGAATGGGTTGGAACAGGCTTAATAAACTATGGCCTAAAAGGGGCCAAAATCGCTTTGGTCGGTGAAAATGCCTATGAATGGGCTGTGATCTATCAGGCGGTGATCAATGGTGTTGGGCTGATTGTCCCCTTTGATGCCAAATTGCCAAAGGGCGAAATTTTAAATCTGATGCAAAGTAGTGAAGCAGACGTTTTATGTTTTTCGCCGAGTCAACTCGAAAAAGCCCGATATGCGGCAGATCATTGCAAGGCGAAATATTTTGTCTGTTTGGATACCATGAAACCGCAGCATACAAAAATTGAATTGCCAGATGATCCCAGATTTATCCGATATAGTGATATCCGTCAGGCGGGAGATCACGCTATTTCGATGGGAGATCGTTCTTTTATTGATGCCACAATTGATGTGGATGCGCCCGCAGCACTGATCTATACATCTGGCACAACCAGCATGTCCAAAGGTGTTTTGCTCACCATGAAGAATATTTGTGAAAATATTATGGGCGGGGCTGGTTCCATTTATGTCAAGCCAGGCGAACGGGTGTTGTCCATTCTACCGTTGCACCATACCTTCGAAACGACAGCGGGTATGTTCATCCCAATCTATTATGGGGCGTGTATTTGTTTTAACGATGGTCTGCGTCATTTGGCAGCCAATTTAATGGAATGGAGTATTAATGTTTTAATCGCTGTGCCATTGTTGATCGAAAATATTTATAAGCGGGTTGACGAAAGTATTAATAAGTCTGGCAAAAAGAATGTGGTGCGTGTGATGCGCCCGCTGGCCAGAACGATGAAATATGTGGGTGTCAATGCGAATCGCCGGATGTTCCGCAGTATCATAGATGGCTTGGGTGGTGGCTTGCGCATGGTCGTTGTTGGTGCAGCTGCCATGGATAAAAAAATTATCGATGCCTTTTTAGATTATGGGATTGAATTGTATCAAGGGTATGGCTTGACAGAACATTCACCGATTATTTCGGTTACCACTGCCCAGAATAATGTGACGGGAACAGTTGGACCGCCGCTGGAAGGTGTATCTGTTCGAATTGATGATCAGAATACCGACGGGAATGGATCGGGTGAAATTTGTGTCAAGTCGGAATCGATTATGGTCGGCTATTATAAAAATCCTGAGGCAACAGCAGAAATGATGACGGAAGATGGCTGGTTGCGCACGGGCGATATGGGTTATATCGATGATACTGGCAGCATCCATATTACGGGTCGATGCAAATCGATGATTGTTTTGACAAATGGTAAAAAGGCCTTCCCAGAAGAAATTGAAATGCACCTCAATTTGATTCCAGGTGTCGTAGATGCATTGGTTTGGGGCGCACAAAATACCCGTGAAGCTGTAGATATTTGTGCTGAGATACAAATTCGTAGAGCCGATTTACCCATGGATTTAAAAACCGATGAAAAGATTGGTGAATATTTACAAGATCATATCCGTTATTTCAACAAAAAATTGCCACAATACAAGGCCATCAAATACTTTGTCTTTACAGAGCATGACATGATTCGTACAACGACCATGAAGATCAAGCGAAATGAAGAAGTTAAGGCCATCGAAGAAAAACTCAGGGCAGCCAACTTATCGATTAAGGGTGCAAATGGCAAGCATTTAGATAATTTATAATCTGTTTTTTTAATCTGATGTCAAAATTGTTGTGCTGATCGATGTTGGTACAACAATTTTGTTTTTTTGGGGGGCGCTCATGCCGTTGCAATTAATATATGGCGATACTGTTCAGGAAGTCACAGATGCGATTTTGCAATCTGCAAGCAGTTGGCATCGACATCATCCGAATAAAGAAGGTATTATCATCGTTCCAGAATATCGAAAGCTCTTGATTGAACGTCTGTATTTGGAAAAACAGGCAGATCACCTCATGCTTATCGATGTGTTGAGTTTTGATCGATTGGCTTTTCGGTTGGCGGATGAAGTGGGTTTGATCTGCCCCAAACCAGTTTCTCCTAGTCTACAGTCGTTAATCCTGCGCCATATTTTGTTTGAACACAAAGATACGCTGAAGATGGGGCTTCCCCAAATGGGAAACCAGGTGTTTATTGAACAGCTGATCGATATCATCGGTGCTTTACGGCGTCAAGGTATTTCTGCTCCAGATTTGCATCAATTGTCAGATCTGGAGCCGGAATTGATGAAGAAATGTCAGAATCTTGCCATCATTTTGGATGCGTATCAAGCTGTTTTAGATCAAGAAGGTTTGAGTGATCGGGATGGTCGTCAAAGTGCTTTACTCGATACTTTGATCGCCTGCCAAAAGACGGAAAATGCGCATGCACCAATGATTCAATCCCATTTAGCGCGATTAAAGAAGCGCTTGGCAGATACGCAAATCTGGATCACCGGTTATGGAGAGACCCATGATTTTACCCCTTTGGAATATGGGATTATTGCACAATTGGTCAATTTGTGTCCTCAGGTGACCATTAGTCTGATTGAACCCCATCGGTCGTCGGAGCGGGGAGAATCAGCCCAGGATCGACTCCTGTATCAACAGATTGTG
>JAEZVR010000045.1 GCA_023420715.1 Bacillota bacterium
GTTTTTGTCAGTGCCAAATTTGGTTTATGGCAGGATGAAGTGAAACAAGCCAATACTGGCAAGTAACATGATGATACCAGCTAAAAAAACACCGCTCATGACAGCTAAGATGGTTGGTTTAAATTTAAAATCGAGGATACTGGCAGCCAGTGTGCCTGTCCAGGCGCCTGTTCCAGGTAGCGGAATGGCCACAAAGAGAAAGAGGGCGACAAAGGTTCCGCGTCCGGTTTTAGAGAGCATTTTTTGACCAGCCCGTTCCCCTTTTTCCAATATCTTAGAAAATATCGGACCGATGATGCGACGATTTTTTCCCCAGAGTAAGAGTTTTCGAGCGAACAAATAGATAAAGGGTACAGGCAACATATTGCCTAAAATACAAATGATATAAGCGGTGATAATGGGTATGCCGGTTGCTTGCGTATATGGAATCGCCAATCTCAATTCAACCATGGGCATCATGGCAATCAAAAAAGCGATTAGGTAGTGTTTAAACATAAATCCTCCGATCGAGCCACCTTGACTGGCTTAGATTTTCATAGTGTAGCATATGAAAGAAATCCATTGAGTTATGGTATAGTGTTTTTATCTATGTAAATTTATAAATGATAAGAGGTCTGTTATGCGGGATATAGATGAAAATCGGCGATCAGATGATCAAGCCACATGGATGCCTGTAGAACCCATCGAGCAGGATGTAGCAAGCGGGTTTGCAGATGATGAGACCTATCAGCCACCTTACTATCCTCAATATACGCGCGATGCGCAAGGAACATATGAGCCGTATGATTTAGGGGAAATGCACACCTATTCGCCTGATGACGAGACTGTTTTTGTTGCACCTCAGCCCCCGCGTGGCCCCAAACTCAATTATCGACGTGTTTGGGGAACAATTCTGGGCTTAGCGACGATTATCGTTACCATTGTCCTGTTGATTATCTATGTCATTTTGCCTGCGACGAGACCCAAGGGTCCTATCGCTGAATTCATTCAGGCTGTGCGTCAAAATAATGAAGAGAAAATATCTCAACTGTTGCAGACCGATGAAGGTGGAACGCCTATTAAGAGGGATGACCTCAAACCCTTTTTGAATTTGCTGAAAGATGATGTTTATGCCGAACGGTTAATTCAAGATTTACAAGCAGATAATCCGACGGATCTCATTCAGACGGTTCAGCAAGATCAAACAATTCTTAGTTTGCGTCGCTATAAGATCCACTTCACGCTTAATGATGGCGAAGCCATTCTTTCTGGATCGACCATTCCTGAGGGGGTTAAATTACAGCAGACCGAATATGAATTAGGCCCCTATTTGCCTGGCGATTATCAGTTTAATTTGCGTTATATGGGTTTGCTTGGCGAAAAAGCAACGGGTGAATCCTATCCGGTTCGCCTGACATATGCTTCCAAACAGATGCAAGGCTCGACCTATCAGTTAGATGGGCGACGGGAAAGCTTTATGGTTACCTTGGATAATACCTATCCCGCTGCAACTGTTTTCATCAATGGAGAGCCGATTGATCAGACAATTGATGCTTTAATTAAAAATGGCGGTACGCTGGGGCCGATTGTCAAAGGTGCTGTTTTGACCTTTAAGATCAATACCTTGGGGGGGACGTTGACCTCTGAACCCATCACGCTTTCTGCGCAGCCGACCGGTGCGGTTTTGCCTCAATTTGCGGATGCCATCGCCTTGGATTCTTCCGCGCAAAATGACACGGTCCGCTTTGCTGGAAAATCCGTTGGTCAAGTGAAGGATTTTGCTCAGGTTGGGTATTTGCTAGGACCTAAGACGATTCAAAATCAAATTGAAACAGGTGGTTCAAAACTATTGGCGACACCTTCTAAGCAGGAAATCGAAAAAGGCAAAGGTTCGAACACATGGCTGAACGTTCAGCCGGCACCCAACCAGCCGAATACGGTTACCTCTGCTGCTTCAACACCAGCTGCTACTACAGGGACATCTGTGGCAAAAAATGATGAACAGCCTGTTGAACTGACACCGACCAAGCAACCAACAGCGACGGCTCCGCCACAGGTTTTCCCCTATGCTCAAGCGGATTTGAATCGTGCCGCACAAGGGATTATGACAGAGGCGATGAAAGAAGATGTCTTAAAGGCTTTTGGTACTTATATCAGGGAAGATATACAAGCGGCCAAACAGCGTGATCTGAAACTTTATACCAATTTGGCAGAACCACAATTAAGCCGTCAACGCGATTGGATTGAAGCATTGAAGGCTAAGGATATGGTCATTGAATATGAGCCTATTGATGTCGAGATCTATAACAACTTATATGGCATCAATTACCAAAATGGCGAGCTGACAGCACAATTGGTAGAAGTGTTCAATGCCAAATATCGCGTGCTTCAGGCAGGTAAAGTCGTTGAAACGAGTACGGCACATGATCGCTGGGTGCATTATTTAAAGTATGATACGCAGGCTCAAAAGTGGCTGATCTATAAAAATGAGATTCCAGAAGAAAGTCAGTTGACGGGGCCGGTAGAACGCTTCACCATTGACTAAGTTTACCGAAACAGCCGCTTCATCTAGGACGGCTGTTTTTTTGCTCATTTTTGAAAGGATGGGTCCACGATGACGCAGACCAAACGTCAACAGGTACAACAACGGGCTAATCGCCTGAATTTGGGGATTAACCTGGGATTGGTTTTGTTAAAGGGTATTGCTGCGTACGGGACGGGCAGTGTGGCCATTTTAGGTGATGTTTTAAATAATTTGCTCGATAGTTTAACCAGTGTCATTGCTTTCTTGGGAAATCGATGGGCTAGTGAAAAAGCGGATCGAGAGCATCCTTTTGGTCATGCCCGTGTTGAATATTTGATCACACTCCTGATGGCTGGTTTGATGTTGGCAACGAGTATTCAAATTGCCATTGCCTCAGTTACAGCCATGCGTCATCCGGTATCGCATGTCTTTTCTGGTCCAATTTGGCTGATTTTAGCTGTTTCTGTTGTTGTAAAACTCGTGTTGGGCGGATATCATCGATTTTTATCCCGTCAATTGGATTCGGCATTTTTGCAAGCCTTATCGATCGACTGCGCAGGAGACGCTTTGGGAACGGGTGTTATCTTAATTGGGAGTCTGTTGTCACAAAGGCTGCATTGGCATTTGGACGGTATTCTGGGTCTTTTGGTGGCTTTATTAATTGCCAAAGCAAGTGTTGGTTTGTTTTGGCGCAGTTTAAATCGCATGATCGGGCAGGCCCCTGATTCGAAGCAATATGATGCTTTGCTAAAAGTCTTAAAGACACCAGAAGAAGTCTTTGATGCGCACGATTTGATTTTGCACGATTACGGACCAGATCGGCTGTATGGAAGTGCGCATATTATGGTTGATCAAGCTTTGTCTTTGCGCGAAGCACATCGCATTGCAAACGATCTGGAATTTCGGGTAGCAGATGAATATGGTATTCAACTGGTCTTACATGTCGATCCGATTGATTTGGCAGATGACCAAACCCGATATTGGTATCGGCTGGTCAAGACCTGGGTTGCCCAACAACCAGATCTTTTGGATTTGCATGATTTTCACTGCGTTTTGCATGGCGAAGAAATTGATTTGACATTTGATTTAAGCCTAAAACCTCAGTGTCAAATCAGCATAAAAGAGATGGAAAACAATTTGTTGGCGTATTTAAAAGGCTATACAAATTCTGTTTTGCACCTGACAGTACATATCGATCAGGCCTATGTGAGTAAACGTGTGGATATCCGTGGGTAGGATAGATGTGATCGCATTTTCTCTATGCTAAATAAATCTCACGACATTGATGAATTGTTGTATTATAAAAGAATAAAATTTTATTAGAGGATGGGGTTTTTATGCATCGGTGTGTTATTCCAGATGGCTATACGTCTAAATTGAATTTGTATGAAACACAAAATGCCATCTCATTGATTAAAGAGACATTTCAGAAAAATTTGGCCGATGCTTTGAATTTGCGCCGCGTTTCGGCACCGCTATTTGTTGTGCCAGAAACTGGATTAAATGATGATTTGAACGGTGTGGAGCGCCCTGTCGGTTTTGATGTGCCAGCTGCCGCCTGTGAAGCAGAAGTGGTGCATTCGTTGGCAAAATGGAAGCGGTTGGCTTTGGCACGATATCAATTTTCGGTTGGCGAAGGCCTTTATACTGATATGAATGCCATTCGGCGAGATGAAAAATTAGATAATATTCATTCCGTCTATGTGGATCAATGGGACTGGGAGAAGATTATTACAAAAGCGCAACGGACGGAGGACTACCTTAAAACCGTTGTCCAGGACATCGTTGACTGCATCTACCACACGGCTTATATGGTGCGGTGGAAATATCATCAAATCCCGATGCACATCGATCGGAATGTGGTTTTTATTACCAGTCAAGCCTTAGAAGATTTATATCCGGACTTATCGCCAAAAGCGAGAGAAACGGCTTTTGTAAAAAAACATCGGACGGTTTTTGTGAGTCAAATTGGGGCCCCACTCAAATCCGGAAAACCGCATGATGGGCGGGCACCAGACTACGATGATTGGACGCTCAACGGCGATTTGCTCTTTTATAATCCGGTTCTAGATGAGGCGCTAGAAATTTCATCCATGGGTATTCGGGTGGATGAAGCGGCTATGGACCAGCAATTAAAGGCTGCCAAATGTGAGCATCGCAGAGATCGTTTATTTCATAAGATGTTATTGGAAGGCCTTCTGCCCTTGACGATTGGCGGTGGTATTGGTCAGTCGAGACTCTGTATGCTTTTGCTGGGAAAAGCACATATCGGCGAGGTTCAAAGCTCGATTTGGGATCAAGAAACCATCAACGTTTGTCAGGAGAAGTCTGTGCGTTTACTTTAAGGCTAGCCGTGGTAAGCCGATGGCAAAGCTTATCAATAGTTTTATAGACAAGGTTAAAAGAGAGGTAAGGTAACCCTATGGCAAAACATTTTAAGGGCGGTATTCATCCGCCCGAAGCGAAGCGTACCGCCGGTTTGCCAACGGTTGATATGCCGGTGCCAAAGCAAGTGGTCATTCCAATGGCTCAACATGTTGGCGCACCCTGTCAACCAACGGTCAAGAAAGGGGATGTGGTGCAAGTTGGCACCTTGATTGGCGATTCAGATGCGCCGCTGTCTTGTCCCATCTATTCCAGCGTTTCGGGAAAGGTCAAGGCTATTCAACCCATGATGTCTGCAGCAGGCGTGCCCTTGACATCTGTTGTGATTGAGACAGATGGGGAACAGACATTAGCAGATGGCTTTGGTCCGGTTACGGCAAATACGCAAGCAGAAAAAATTGAGGCTATTCGGCGTTCAGGCTTGGTCGGCCTTGGTGGCGCAGGATTTCCCACCTGGTTTAAACTGACCCCGCCGCCCAATCAACCGTTTGATATTTTATTGATCAATGGTGCAGAATGCGAACCTTATATTACGTCTGATTACCGTGAGATGAAAGAAAATCCCCGCGGTATTATGGAAGGCATTATGCGGGTTCTGGAGATTACTGGCATTGATCAAGCACTCATTGGTATTGAGGATAATAAAAGGGATGCGATTGAAGATTTAATTGCTTTGGATGAAGCTTATGATCGCATCAAGGTGGTTTCTCTTAAAACGCATTATCCACAAGGTGCAGAAAAACAATTGATTTATGCTTTGACGGGCAGAAAGGTTAAGCCAGGCTGTTTGCCCTCTAGCGTGGGTGCTCTGGTGATGAGTATCAGCACAGCATCTTTTATCGATGAATACTTCCGAACGGGTATTCCCCTGGTGACACGGCGAATCACGGTTTCTGGAGATGCCGTCCAAAACCCAGGTAATGTCAGAGTCCCGATTGGAACCTCGTTGGCAGATGTCTTCGAATTTTGCGGTGGTTTTAAACAGAATCCAGCAAAAATTATTATGGGCGGCCCAATGATGGGTGTGGCACAGTTTTCTCTGGATAATGCGATTCTGAAACAGACAAATGCTATCCTGGCTTTGACAGAGGCGGAAATCAATACCCAGCCAGAATCTGCCTGTATCCGTTGTGGCCGATGCGTAGAAGCCTGTCCCATGAGCTTATTGCCCTTACAGATAAATGGACTTGTGGTTAGAGGAAAGTGGGAAGAAACCACACAATATCATGTGATGGATTGCATTGAATGTGGTTGTTGTTCTTATAGTTGCCCGGCTTCGCGAAACTTGGTTCAATCGATTCGCTATGCTAAAGCTTCGTTAAGAGCAAAGGCGGCCGCAGATAAAGCTAAGGCTCAAGCAAAAGGAGGGGCATAATGTCAAATCAATTTATTGCGAGTTCCTCACCCCATATTAAAGACAAAAAAACGACAACTGGGGTCATGCTCGATGTGATTATTGCGCTACTGCCGGCGACGATCATGGGTATGATTTTCTTCGGGTGGCGTGCGATTTTAAACATCTGCGTCTCTGTGATCACCTGTGTCTTTGCTGAATGGTTGTGGAATCGCTGTCTAAAAAGAACACAGACCATTCAGGACCTTAGTGCAGTTGTTACTGGTCTGTTATTGGCTTTGGTTGTGTCGCCAATGGTGCCTTTTTGGATGCTCATCATCGGCGGATTCTTTAGCATGATTATTGTGAAACAGTTTTTTGGTGGGATTGGCATGAATTTTTTAAATCCCGCTTTAGCTGGTCGTGCCATGATGATGGCTTCTTGGCCGGTTGCCATGACCACATGGCTGGCACCGCAGTGGCTGAATCCGACAATGACGGATGCGCTGTCTGGTGCAACGCCGTTGGCATTGCAAAAAATCATCATCAACAATAGTCCGCCAGAGCTTGCTGCAAGTGTTGTCTTACCGACTTATCAAGATCTCGCTTTAGGCAATGTGTTTGGGTCTATTGGCGAAACCTGTGCAGTCGCCTTGCTGATTGGTTTTATTTATTTGTTAATACGTCGGATCATTTCCTGGGAAATCCCGGTTATCTACTGTGCAGTTACGGCATTGTTCAGCTGGGCACTCGGCCAGGATCCCATCTTCAATTTGTTGAGTGGCGGCTTGCTCATCGGTGCTATTTTTATGGCGACAGATTATACGACTTCGCCGATGACAAAAATTGCAAAGGTGATTTATGCGGTAGGTTGCGGTTTGTTGACCGTGTTGATCCGGGTTTATGGCGGCTATCCAGAAGGGGTATCTTATGCCATCTTGCTCATGAATCTTGTCGTGCCTCTATTGGATAAAGCATTTGTGCCAAAGTCTTTTGGAACGGTTAAAGAAAAGGCAAAGGGGGGACGTTAAGATGGGTGATCGGATTAAACCAACCATATCATTGACCATCATTTGTTTGGTGAGTGCCTTTTTGCTGGCCATTGTGAATCAGATGACGGCGCCGACGATCGCTGCTCGCCAAGAACAAGCCAAGGCCGAGCAACGACAAATGGTGATGCCGGAAGCCGAAAAATTTGTAAAACATGAAGATCAAGGCGATCTTCAGCCCGGCAGTTTGGTCCAGGCTGTTTTCATTGCTCAAAAAGGCGATGCTGTGATCGGCTATGTTTTCGATGTGGTTTCGAATGGTTTTGGCGGTCCAGTGAATGTGACTGTTGGCGTTAATATGGACCTTCAAATTACCGGCTTGCGTGTTGGCGAAAATTCAGAAACTGCTGGTTTGGGTAGTAGAGCGGCAAATCCAGATTTTTATGAGCAATTCAAAGATAAAAGTGGCGATCCACCTTTGACGGTAAATGAAAGCGGTCAAAATAATATTGACGGTCTAACCAGTGCTACGATTACAAGTCGTGCTGTAACAACTGCTGCTCAAAGTGCTTGGGAATGCGCAAAAGCGCTTATCAATAAGGGGGCGTAATATGGCTGGATATCTCAAAACATTCTGGGATGGTATTACCAACGAAAATCCCAGTTTTAAATTGGTGTTGGGTACATGTCCAACCTTAGCTGTTACCACCAGTGCCATCAATGGTGTTGGGATGGGCTTGTCGACAATGGCTGTGCTCACCTGCTCTAATTTGGTTATTTCTCTTTTGCGCAAATTCATACCGGATAAAGTGCGTATCCCTGCTTTTATCACGGTGATTGCGAGTTTTGTGACCATTGTTCAGATGATGTTAAAAGCCTATGTGCCTTCTTTAGATAAGGCGCTTGGGATCTACATCCCGCTCATTGTCGTCAATTGTATTATCCTGGCACGGGCCGAGTCTTTTGCTTCTAAGCAGACGGTTGGTTTATCGATTTTTGACGGCTTAGGCATGGGTATCGGTTTTACCATTGCGTTGACCCTCATTGGTGCATTTCGAGAAATTTTAGGTAATGGTTCGGTTTTTGGTTTTCAGTTATATGGTGAACAAAATGTATTTGGCTCACCTGCCTTGGCCACTGTTCCGCCAATGCTGATGATGATTTTGCCGCCAGGTGGCTTTATTGCTTATGGTCTTATTATGGCCTGGGCAAATAAGTTGAAGCTGCCCAAGGTGGATATGAAAAAACTGGTGGACTACGATTTGGAAAACGGCGCATGTGGGGCTTGTGGCGGATGCGCCAGTCAGACGGATGGCGCAGTTAGCGCTGAACCTGCAACTGGCATCATTCAAGAACCCGTCCAAGGGGGCGCAACGAGCAAAGATCACATGGATATGTCGGATGTCCCTGTGGTCCAAAATGAGGAGGTCGAGCAATGATCCAAGCCATTATAATTGCTTTTTTAACTTGTGTATTTTTGAATAATGTTATTTTGGTCCAATTCTTAGGCATCTGCCCCTTCCTTGGCGTCTCTAAAAAACTGAATACGGCGGCAGGTATGGGTGTAGCAGTCATTGTTGTGATGGCGCTAGCTTCAGCAGTCACTTGGATTTTACAAATTGGTGTGCTCAATCCGCTTGGCATTGGTTTTATGCAGACCATCGCCTTTATTTTGATCATTGCCGCCCTGGTTCAGTTGGTCGAATTGATCATTAAGAAATTGAGTCAGCCATTGTACCAATCCTTGGGTGTGTATTTGCCGTTAATTACAACCAACTGTGCAGTTCTTGGGATTTGTTTGAACAATATGGTGGATTACCCAGATTCTTTTGGGATGGCATTGCTCTATGGGGTGATGACAGGGGTTGGTTTTGCCGTTGCCATTTGTCTATTTGCGGGTATACGTGAGCGGCTCGAATTGGCCGATATTTCTCCATCATTAGAGGGCTTTCCGATTTCACTGATTTCGGCAGGATTGGTTTCTTTAACATTTATGGCATTTAGCGGCTTTAAAATTGGCTAAAGAGAGGACAATATGAATCCAATTTTGATCAATGTACTCATTTTTTTGGGTTTAGGCTTGGTTTTGGGCATTATTTTAACCATTGCCGCAAAACTTTTTGAAGTAAAAGTAGATCCACGGGTTGCCGCTGTACGTGAAGCGTTGCCAGGCGCCAATTGTGGTGCCTGTGGCGAAGTTGGCTGTGATAATTTTGCGGCTGCTGTGGTTTCTGGAGACCAGCCTGTGGATGGCTGCCGTGTGGGTGGTGCATCTTGTACAGCAGCTTTGGCGAGTATTATGGGCATTGAAGTGGATGCCAATGCCAAACCGCAGGTCGCTCGGGTCCGTTGCA
The DNA here is from genome assembly GCA_023420715.1 of Bacillota bacterium. Classification (GTDB taxonomy): domain Bacteria; phylum Bacillota; class Clostridia; order Saccharofermentanales; family Fastidiosipilaceae; genus JAEZVR01. The sequence continues at coordinate 9,565 of JAEZVR010000045.1, forward strand.
AAGGCACCTGTGGTAAAAGTCAGGAAAAGTACCGCTATGTTGGTATGAATGATTGTTTTGCAGCTGCACAGGTATTTGCAGGGCACAAAGCCTGTGGCTATGGCTGCTTGGGACACGGAAACTGCCAGCGGGCCTGTCCTTTTGATGCCATTGATTTGATCGACGGGGTTGCCGTTATTAATGAAGAGAAGTGCCAGGCCTGTACAAAATGTGTATCGGCTTGTCCTAAAAAATTGATCGAGATGGTGGATAAGGACAAGCGATTTACGGTTGGCTGCCGTTCATCTGATAAGGGCGGGGAGGTTCGCAAATATTGCTCTGTTGGCTGTATTGGCTGTACAAAATGCGTTAAGGGCTGTCCGGTTGGTGCCATTAGTATGCAAGGTGCGCTTGCCTATATTGATTATAAAACCTGTATCAATTGTGGTGCTTGTGCAGAAGCATGTCCGACAGGTGCCATTTGGCGTTGTCCTGAAACCGGCCAGTTAGAAGTGATCCGAGATCAAGACATGACAGCAGAAGATTTGGTCGAAAAAATGGCGATCTGATCTAGATTGAATAAAAAAGGGGGCAGGTTTTGCCCCCTTTTTTCGTGATAAGATACAAATAGATTCTAGAGGAGGCTTGGGTATGAAAAACGGGGTCATGATGCAATATTTTGAATGGTATTTGCCAGACGATGGCGAGCATTGGAATCGACTCAAGGCAGATGCCCAACACCTAGCCCAAAAAGGGGTTACCGCGGTTTGGATTCCTCCGGCGTGTAAAGGTACAGGATCAAATGATGTTGGGTATGGCGTCTATGATTTATATGATTTAGGTGAATATGATCAAAAGGGCACCGTTCGGACAAAATATGGTACGAAAGATACGTTGATTCAAGCGATCGCATCACTTCATGAAGCGGGTATTCAGGTATACGGCGATTGTGTACTCAATCATAAAGCAGGGGCAGATTATACAGAATTATTTTCGGCTGTGAAGGTTAATCCGGATAATCGGGAAGAAGCGATCAGTGAGCCCTACGATATTGAAGCCTGGACAGGGTTTGATTTTCCCGGTCGACAAGACCGTTCAATGTCCGATTTTAAGTGGCATTTTTATCATTTTACCGGTGTGGATTATGATGCAAAAGCAGACGAAAAAGGTATTTTCCGCATTGTGGGAGAAGGCAAGCATTGGTCCACAGATGTTTCAAGTGAGCATGGTAATTTTGATTATTTGATGAATGCAGATATCGATCACGATCATCCAGAGGTTGCCGAAGAATTAATTCATTGGGGGCATTGGTTTTGTCGGACCCTTCAGCTGGACGGTCTGCGCATGGATGCGGTGAAGCATATTAGTGCCGGATTTATGCAGCAATTTGCAGAAGCAATGCGCAGAGAATTTGGTGATTCATTTTATATGGTCGGTGAATATTGGCAGGGGGATACAGCAGAAACGGGCCACTATATGGCTGAAATCGATTATGAAATGGATTTATTCGATGTCGCTTTGCATTTTAATTTTATGCGTGCATCCAAAGAAGGAGAGGCTTACGATTTGCGTACCCTCTTTGACCATACTGTTGTTCAGGAAAATCCAACACATGCTGTAACGTTCGTGGATAATCACGATAGCCAGCCCGGGCAATCTTTGGAATCTTCGGTTCAAGATTGGTTTAAACCGGCCGCTTATGCTTTGATCTTGTTGCGTAAATCGGGCTATCCCTGTGTCTTTTATGGCGATTACTATGGCACAGCAGATGGGAAGATTGCTTCTCACAAAGACGTTCTCGATCGTCTCTTTGAACTCAGACGAACCTATGCCTATGGCGATCAGGTGGATTATTTTGAACAACCGCAGACGATTGGCTGGGTTCGTTTGGGCACCTCAGAACATCCGCATGCCATGGCGGTGATTGTCACCACCTCTACCCAAGCTGAATCCCAATATATGCTTTTAGGTGATTTATATCAGGGGCGAACGTTTTATGATTATTTAGGTCATTGTGCTGAAACGATCACATTGGATGAAAAAGGAGGGGCTGATTTTCCAGTCAATCCTGGGTCTGTATCGTGCTGGGTTAGTCAAGATGGTGAAGGAATGCCTCATTAAAGCCCTAAAGATCAAATTAAAATTTCTCATCAGATGAAGCATCACTGCCGCAAGGCAGTGATTTTTTATTTATTAAAAATTTGTGAAAAATGCATAAAAAATATAAACAAAACAGGCGATTAATTGGTCGATTTGTAACTGCCGTTACAGAGAAACGGATCATGCTCGATACGATAAAACTATACATTAGCTGTTGGCTTTAGTTGGCAGTTGCGCAGATGCGCACTAAAGGGCAACGTCAGTTTTGGAGGT
>JAEZVR010000046.1 GCA_023420715.1 Bacillota bacterium
TATAGCCTCGGATTTGCTTTGGGTGGTTTTTCCTTTTTCCCTCGTGCCCTTGGATTTTACGATTCCATTAGAACAGTAAACCACCAATCGCTTAAGAGTTTATTGCATTTCAGCAAAAAAACCATTGCTGATTTGTTTACATCCTATTTTTTGCCGACTGAAGGTGAAGGCTATTGGATTATGCTCGGGATGAGCGTCTTGTTTATTTTTGCAGTTGTGGGTTTATGCTTATCCAAATCCTGCGCAAAAAAAGAGAAGATGGCGCTTGCTTTGGGTGTGGTTATTGTTCATCTTTGGCTGGTCTTTCCTTTTTTTGGCTTTGTATTCAATGGTTTTACCAGTATCAATTATCGATGGTCGTACGGTTTTGCTTTAATGGGGATTTGGTGCATTACCCGATTTTTGCCCTTATGGGTAAAGATGGATCGCCAAACCCATTTAAAATTACTCAAAATCGTGGGTCTTTGTTTTGCGCTTTATGGTCTCATTGCCATCAGATATAGCTTAGTTTGGTGGGTTGTCTTACCCAGCGTGGTCTGCATGGCTTTATGGCTGTGGTTGTCATACATTCAACCGACCGCCTTAAATCGCTTTTTGGGTCACTTCAAAAAACATGTTCTGCCACAAACCCTTTTTCAATATGGTGTTTTGCTATTTGTGATCATGTCAATCGTCATTTCGAGCCGTGTCATTTTTATCTTGCCGGCAGATCAAGGTGGACTCGATTATAAAGGTGAATTTGTTAAATTTAATGACTTTGCACGTTATTTAAGAGGAAATGCTTTGGGGGAATATGGTAAAGATTATCCTTTTCACCTAAACAGTGAGTCGCAAAAACCTTATCGTGTGAGTTTATCACGTGGCAATTCCTACCAGCTGAGCCAAGGGGTTGCATTTCAATATCTGACTGATTTATCGGTGTATGGTGTACGCACCAAGCGGTATGTACAGTTCCAAAATCATGTGAAAAATGCAGATTTTTACAATACAAATATTCAATCGGGTTCAAATCGGCGCAGTGTGCTCTGGGCTTTAAATGGGGTTCGCTTTGTCATGGAAGGACAGAACCGTTATTTTGATGAACCCGGTTATCTTGAACCCCCAATTGGGTTTAAGGGCATGCGTCATCGTCGCGTCCAAAAACAGGTGCGTGTTCTCTATGAGTCGCTTTATCCAGTTTCTTTTGTGCACCAATACCAAACTTGGACAACTCCGCAAGCTGTTTCCGCTTTAGAACCGACAGATCGCTCTAGATTCATGCTCAATGCCGCCCTTTTGGATGAGTCGAATGCAACTGGAGCGATTCAAGAAAAGCTACCAATGGCAGATGTTGCACAGGCGCAACAGACCAAAGAAATTTTCCCTGAGCAATTGGAATATGTTCATCTTTATCCTCAAAGCAATGGGGATGTGGTGTCGATTGGCAGAAAGGGTTCAATGTGGTTTAAAGTGCCTGATGATTTATCCGGACAGGTTTATTTAAAACTGGATGGTTTAGGTATTCGGCATATTGATACGAATGCCACTCAAGTGATGGTGCGTGTGGACGAAGCCCGTGAATACATCAATTTAATGCGTGCGGATAATCCTTATACGTTTGAGACAGATGGTTATTTGATTTATTTAGGTCAGGCAAGTGAATTAAAAGGTCGTATTGTCGAACTTGTTTTTCCGCCCGGTTATTACAAATTAGATCAATTGAGTTTGTTAGATGAGCCGGTTGAAGCAATTGATGCCGCCTTACACGACTATGGTGATCGCGCAGTGCCTGCCGTGCGCCTCGAAAAGAATCGACTGTCTTTTTATGTAGAAGCCAAAGATTTTCAATTGTTGCAGGTGGCTTTGCAAATTAATCCAGGTTGGCGTTTAACCGTAGATGGTGAGCCCCAGTCTATTATCCCCGTTAATCACAATTTTATTGGCCTAACCGTACAGCCAGGTTATCATCACGTCGTCCTGGAATATGAAGCCCCGGGTGGCCGCTTTGGGGTTTTATGTACGTTGACAACCTTATTGGGTCTTGTTTTGTTTCAACTCATCAAATATTGGCGCGCGTATCGGAGGTTATGATGCACCCCTTGGTTTCTGTGCTTATTCCTTGCTATTTTTCTGAAAAAAATATTCGCACGGTCTTGGCAGAGCTTCAGACGGTATTTTCTGATTTGCCATACCGTTATGAAATCATTTGTGTCAATGACGGTTCTACGGATCAAACGGTTTCCATCATTAAAGAGATGGCAAAGGTGGATCCGCGGATTGTACTCTTAAATTTATCGAAGAATTACGGCCGATTGTCCGCCATAACAGCTGGACATGCGGCTGTGCGCGGTGATTATTTAATTTATATGGATGATGATGGTCAGCATCCTGCCGATCAAATTCCAGCGCTCATTCAAAAACTCGATGAAGGCTACGATGTTGTTTATGCCCACTTTAAGCAAAAACATCAAACGGGTTTTCGAAATTTTGTCAGTTGGCTCCATAACCGCTTTTTGGTCAAAACAATTGGCAAGCCGAAATCGCTGGCGATATCTAGTTTTTATGCGGTCAATCGAATGATGATTCAGGCGCTTAAAACGTACGATAAACCCTTTGCCTCTCAATTGGGTTTTATGCTACAAATTACAAATCGGTTTGCCAATATTCCGATGACCCATCGTCCAAGGTTAGAGGGGAAATCTGGTTATACCTTAAAAAAACTGATTAAACAATGGGCGACTATTTGTACGAATTTTTCAACTTTTGCGGTTCATTTGGCCTTAAAGGCCAGTTTTCTGGGTCTCATTTTGACCTTGATAAGTGGCGGTGTTGCCCTTTACCAATCTTTAACCGGCATGCCAACATCATGGTTTATGTGGACATGGTGTATAATATTAAGCGTTTTTTCGTCACTTGCATTTTTGATTGGTATCTGTGGCGATTATTTGGCGAGAATCTATATGATGCAAAGTGGAAAACCAGCTTACTATGTCAGAGAATCTGTAGATTATCGTTCGCATGAAGGAGATCATATTGATGCAAAAAACGTTTAAATACGGTCTGTGTTTATGCGGGGCCTTTTTGTTCACCTTGTTTTTAAAGCCAACTTGGACCTTTGCAACGGAACTGACGAATCATGATTCGGATGGTTCTGTTCCTATTGTGACGGTAGAAAGCAATGTTCAGCCACAAATAGAAAAGATTGTTTTGGAAGATGGCTCAATCAACACAGATCCTCTAGAGGGTTCGGTTGAGGCAAAAGATTCAGTACCTTCGTCTGCTCTTTCGGGATCAGAAACAAATGAGCCTACTTTAGATGATGCAAGATCAACGCCTTTAGCTGACGAGGCAGACGTGTCACAAGACGTGGAAGCATCCGATGCAGCTTTAAGCAAAGATCAGCGCCCTGAGGCAGCAGAAGTGGATCAATCCGCCGCCCACTCAGAATCAGATGAGGCGCTGGCGGAAGACACAGAACCAGTGCTACCAGATGACACAGAACCAGTGCGTCTGTTATCGGGCACACAGTCCGTCCAAAAGATCGTTTTGCAACAGCCGCAAGCAGTTACCTTAGAAGAACGCGAAAAGGGCTATTTATATAGCACGTGGGAACCTGTAAATGGCGCCGATGGTTATCAAATTGATATCACTGTGCAGGGCGGCATGCCCCGAAAACTGCAATTTAGAACGTATAAATCTACCTTTTTAATTGGGCCGGATAGACTGCCGAATATTGGCAGTTTGGTGACTTTTACGATCACACCTTATCTTCAATCTGGCAATGAGATTATTTTGGGTGAGCAGTCGGCTTCGGCGCAAACGGTTGCGCTCAGACCAGTTGTTCAACCTAAAACTGAAGCGAGCTTTACCCTAAAATGGAATCGTGTCGATCGGGGACAATCCTTATATGAAATTTTTGCCGTCAATCGTCAGACGAAAAAATTAGCTTTTGTGGCATCAACTTTTGATAATCAGATTGAAATTTCTGCGGATGACCGTTTTAGTTTAGGTACGTATCGCCTTAGAACCTATTTTGGTTATAAAACCAAGGGAATTGATCGGGTCTTTACGACGACTGCCATGCAAAATAGCAGACCAGCGGCGTTGCCGGCGGTCCCGCTCAAGGCTGCTGAAGGGACCACAGGCAGTACCATTCAGGTGAGCTGGGATGCCATTCCAATGGCCAATCGATATGATCTTTTTCTTAAAAAACCAGGTGAATCCAGTTATCGTTTTTATCGTTCAACAACGCATTTAAAAATGACAGTGAGCGGTTTAAAAGAAGCGACGAGCTATGATTTTTGGTTGCGTGGACGTTACGTCAATGAACGGTTTACCAATTATGCACCGCGTGAGCACTACACTTATTTTACGGCGACAACTTTAAAAGATTTGCCTGCGCCAACGGGTCTAACTTTTGATGAGGGCAAGGGTTTTGATGCCGTTTTAAGCTGGAATCCTGTCCAAGGCGCCAGTCGTTATCAGGTGTTTTTCTATAATGATCAAACAAAGATGTTGCAATATTATGGCTCAACACAGACGCCTCATATTCGACTATATGATTTAAAGCCCGATAAGGGTTATCAAGTGATGGTAAAAGGTGTTGCGGTTTATGAAGGACAGAGCAGACCTTCTCTTAACAAAGCCAGTTTGACATTTAAGACCACTTCTTTGAGTGATCCAAAGACTTATCCAGCTGTTTCTGGTCCAGTGATTTATTTGTCACCCAGTAATCAACCGGCAAATCGCTATTGGGATTATTCAACAACTGAGCAAGAACAAATGGAAAAGGTTGGTCTGCGGGTTTATCAAAATCTTCAAGCATACAATGTCACAGCCTATTTGCCAGATTACGAAGCAGAAGCGCAAAAAGGCTGGCGAAAACCCGGACCCTTAAATGATGAGGCCATCAAAAAAACGGGGCGCCCAACGGATGCGGCTAAATACAAGGCAGATTTCTATTTAGCTATCCACAGCAATGCCATGGGAAGACGTCAACAGAGTAAGCACACCGGGACATTGGCTTTTTATCATCCGGACTATACGCTTTCCAAGCAAGTTTCTTTGGCTTTATTGGCAGAAATGAATGCGATTTCACCTTTCCCGAATCTTGAATCTGCAGGTGGTCATGTCAATGGTATGGTTCAATTTGGTGGATCTGGCTATGGCGAAGTCCGTAGTCCGGGACAATTTGGCATTCCCGCTGTTTTGCTAGAAACCAATTATCACGATTACGCACCAACTGGGCAGTGGATTAAAAGTCATATAGATGATATTGGGGATGCCATTACACGAGCCCTCGTCAAGGTATTTAACCTTAAGAAAAAAAGTACTCAAACAACAAGGCAATATCGATCGACGGAGTATGTGCCCATCCCATTGACAGATTCAACAGATGATTTGGATCCGCATCCGATTCCAAATGAGGATGCTGATGAGGTGACTGGTCAGGTCTTGGACACCCGTATGCCAATACTTAATGGGCCAACAGCAACCTTGGCGCAGGCAAAGGCCTGGGCAAAGGCAAAACGTGCTGCAGATTGGTTTGTGGATCAAGCCGATCTTTTTTGGCAAATCGCCAAAGAAAGAGGTGTTGATCCAGCCGTTGCATATGCCCAGGCGGCTCTCGAAACTGGATATGGCAAATACGGCGGCGCGATTACAGTCGATTTTCACAACACCTGTGGTTTAAAGCGTGTCGATGCGACCGGAGATGAGCCTCATGATCATATGATTTTTGATTCATGGGAAACCGGGATTACGGCTCATGTCGATCATTTGGCTTTATATGCTGGTAAGACGGGCTATCCAAAACCCATGATTAGCTTTGATGACGCTGGAAGACCCTGCTATACTGAAAGCCAAACTAAGGCATTGTACACCCCGGATACACGTCATTTCTCCTGGTTGTTTGGTAGAGCTAAGACCATGTATGACCTTGGTGGAAAATGGGCGCCAAGCAAAGCCTATGGTGAACTTATTGAAAATTTAGTTAGGTCTATGAGAGCGACTTTGGTCTGATGATGCAAAATTGGCTTCCTTATTTATTAAAATCTTTAGCGGATACCGACGGGCAGTTGCCGATGGA
>JAEZVR010000134.1 GCA_023420715.1 Bacillota bacterium
GGTTCACGGCATTTGCTCACGCCTGAGCAATCAATGACGATTCAACATGCGCTAGGTTCGGACATCATGATGGCCTTCGATGAATGCACGCCCTATCCGGCTGATCGAACCTACGTTAAAAGTTCACTAGAACGCACAATCAGATGGCTGGAACGTTGTATCGAGACGCATGACAAAAGCGGGAAAGCGACCCAACAAGCGCTTTTTGGCATTATTCAAGGTGGTATGTACGCGGATTTACGGCAAGAAAGTACTCGCCAAACATTACAATTTGATTTACCAGGCTATGCGATAGGTGGCTTAAGTGTTGGTGAACCTAGCACCTTACTCTACGAGATGCTCGAAGCCGTTACCCCGCTGATGCCAGCTAATAAACCCCGATATTTAATGGGCGTTGGGTCGCCCGACTATCTCATCGAAGGCGCCATTCGGGGTATCGATATGTTTGATTGCGTGCTTCCCACACGCCTAGGTCGAAATGGGAGTGTGTTAACTGCGCAGGGACGAATGATTATCCGAGACAAACAATTTGCGGAGGATTTTACCCCCATTGACCCCACATGCAATTGTTATGCTTGTCAAAATTATACGAGAGCTTATGTGCGTCATCTCATCAAAGCCAATGAAATTTTTGGTTTGAGATTAACGTCCTACCATAATGTCCATTTTTTGGTCAATCTCATGAAACAAGTTCGCCAAGCCATTTTTGAAAATAGACTTGCAGATTTTCGAGATGAATTTTTTGAAAGTTTTGGCTACAAACAAGGTAAGGGCAACAACTGAATCGGATGATCCGATTGTTCCTAAAGCGGTATTTCTTGACAACAACCTATATTTTTTATAGGATTTTCATCGTTATGATTGAATGAAGCACTTTGAGGAGGCTAGCTCATGCAAATCGGTTTTTCCCTTCCTGTCGTCGCAACTGCATCACCGGCAGGCGGATCGCCATGGACTATTTTGATCTTACCTGTTTTGCTGATCGTCATTATGTATTTTTTGATGATTCGACCACAGAAAAAACGGGAAAAGGCCCAACAAGAAAAACGGAATGCCATGGAAGTTGGCGATCAGATTATGACCATCGGTGGCATTCTCGGAAAAGTTGTCAATATTAAAGGCGACGAGGTAACCATTTCCACTAGTGTGGCCAATAGCTTGATTACATTCCGTAAAGATGCGATCAGCGAAATTATTAAACCTGAAGGGGCGACAAAACCATCCACCGTGGAAAACACGTCTGAACAAGGGCAATCGCCAGAAAAGAAATCCATCTTTTCTCGCAAAAAAGACTAATAGAGGAGAGCGGTATGAAACACATTAAATTGATTAATCCGGCTAACCAAACCATTCGTAAAGTGGGCGTTGCCTGTGGTGAATGTCAGACATCTTGTCAATCCGCATGCAAAACCAGCTGCACGGTAGCTAACCAAAAATGTGAAAAAATTCGTCGTTAATTGACGTCGATCATGGATTTAAGAAAAGGAATAGCTCTGGCTATTCCTTTTCGTCGTATAAAAACAAACCAATTTAAGAGAGGTTCCATTGGTTCATTTATTTTCTTTCAAATCAGACAAATTTGCTTATGATACCGAAACACAGGCGTTTTTGGAATTGGATAATCTGTCTCATGATGTGCTGACCATCTATGTCGATCAAAATGGATCCAGACCAACTCAAGAAGCGTTGGCGCATTTATCCCAAAAAAATGACTATCCCCTCGAAGAATTATGCCATTGTTGTGACGAAATCGACGCGCTCATTGCAGATAAAAGTTTATTTGCGCCCCCCGTACATGTCGATCTTGAGCAACTCTATCCAGATGAAGTGGTCATCAAATCGATGTGTTTGCATATCTGTCACGACTGCAATCTGCGCTGTCAATATTGCTTTGCAGGTACAGGTGATTTTGGGACCGGACGCCGCACCATGCTCGATGTTGAAACGGGGAAAAAAGCGATCGATTTCTTATTGCAGCATTCGGGCAATCGGCATCACCTCGATATCGATTTTTTTGGTGGCGAACCCCTGATGAATTGGCCAGTTGTTCAAGCCTTGGTCGACTACTGCGAAGCGCAAGGTCCCAAGTACAATAAAGATTTAAGGTTGACACTCACCACCAATTGCATGTTGCTTGATGATCAAAAAATCGACTACATTAATGAACATTTTAAAAATGTGGTCTTAAGTCTAGATGGTCGAAAGGAAGTGCAAGATGATTTACGCCCAACAAAGGGTATGAAGGGCTCATATGATGTGGTGATGCGCAATATCAAAAACTTTGTCGCCAAGCGTGGCGAAAAAGAATATTATGTTCGCGGCACTTTCACACGGAAACATCCAGATTTTTCAAAGGATGTCATACACATGGCTGAAGAACAGCTTGGTCAGTTATCAATGGAGCCGGTCGTTGGGCCAGAAGACACTGACTACGCCTTTAAACCAGAAGATTTACCGCAACTAAAAGCAGAATACGAACGATTAGCCGAACACGCATTGGCGAGCGATTACACGGATCACGCTTATGCTTTTTTCCATTTTAATATTGACCTCGAAGGCGGTCCCTGCATGTTCAAGCGCCTAAAAGGCTGTGGTGTTGGGAGCGAATACTGTGCCGTCACACCAGAGGGTGATATTTATCCCTGCCATCAATTTGTGGGCGAGTCAGAATTTATCATGGGAAATGTGCACGACGATCCGATTCAGCTTAAAAATCCTTTTGAGGCATCCTTTAAGTCATTAATCTTGCCAGAAAAACCTGCCTGTCAATCCTGTTGGGCAAAATATTATTGCAGTGGTGGATGTGCCGCCAATGCATGGCATGAGACGGGAGATCTCAATGGGATATACGAAATGGGCTGTGAACTCATGCGCAAACGGCTAGAATGTGGACTTTGGCTCAGTGCCAAAAGACGTGAACGAGCGCAAAAAAGTGATTGACCAAGTTTTGTCGTACTTATATGTGTAGAGGTCGTGTATGGCAAGCTTTAAACGCATTCCACAAGAAATTATCGAGGAAATCAAGGCGAAGAACGATATCGCATCTGTGGTTTCTCAATATGTCAAGCTCGAACGCAAGGGGGGACAAAACTTATTCGGACTGTGTCCATTTCATTCCGAAAAAACGCCCTCATTTAGTGTATCCCCCCAAAAACAAATTTTTTACTGTTTTGGTTGTCACAAGGGAGGAGATGTCTTTAAGTTTATCCAGGAACATGAACATTTGACCTATTTGGAAGCAATTCGATTTTTAGCAGAACGCGCACATGTTCATATACCTGAGACAGATGATCCAGAAGAAGAAGCCAAACAACAATTGCGTGCATCACTGTATGCGATTAATGAAGAAGCAGCGCGTTTTTTTTATCGACAGCTCACCCATCCGACCCAGGGAAGCACAGCGATTCAATATTTAAAAAAACGACAAATCGATTCTGGTATTGCCCAAGCCTTCGGTTTAGGTTATGCCCCCAACCAGTGGCACGCTTTATACGACCATTTAAAACAACAGGGTTATCGTGACGATGTCCTTCTAAAAAGTGGCCTCTTTCGCAAAAACAAAAGGGGAGAATTGTACGATTTTTTTAGACATCGCCTCATCTTTCCCATTATTGACACAATGGGTCGCATTTTGGCCTTTGGAGGGCGCGCGTTATCGGATGAGGATCAGCCCAAATACCTCAATTCACCTGAAACCCTCATTTACCACAAAGGGGATTTGCTGTTTGCCATGAATTTGGCACGCAAAAGTAAAGCGAATCATTTTATCTTAGTAGAAGGGTATCTGGATGCCATTGCTTTACATCAAGCTGGATTTCCGCAAGCTGTTGCTGTTTTAGGCACCGCCTTAACGCCGCGGCAAATCCGTCAACTCAAGCATTATAAAAATGACGTCATTGTTAGTTTTGATGCAGATGAAGCTGGACAAACAGCCGCCAAACGCAGTTTTGAATTACTCCAACAGCAACATTTAAATATTAGAGTTTTGATGATTCCCCAGGGAAAAGATCCAGATGAATATCTAAAAAATAATGGTCAAGCGGCCTTTAAGGCGTTGCTCGACCAAGCCTTGTCCGTTAATGATTACCTGTTTAAAAACTTGTTGCAACAAAGTTCACCGAATGGTTATGTATCCGATGAAATCTGTATGCCTCTCATGGCTGATTTTGTGGCCAATATGACCGTGATGCAACGCGCCAAATATGTGGATGCACTCGCCTTAAAACTCGGACAGTATACCATCAGCGACATTCAACAGGCGATCGATGCGCATTTGCGTTTAAAAGAGCAGGGAGATGCTGTCAATCCAGCCATTAAACCCATGCAAAATCATGCAAATGCAACCACACAGAACATGGGCGGAGAGATGAAGACGTCCGATGTTGACCAAACACATCTAACCAAGGATGAACTGCGATTATTCATCTTATTGACTTATGATTCAGATATTTTCACAACCTTGAAGCAGCCGCCCCTGTTGGCGCATTTTAAAGATCATCGCCCAAACGGATTTCCTGCTCAAGTATTGACCTTAGCCAAATCGCAAAGCCTTGATATGACAATGCTTCAAGCCATCGCCAGTGGTTATCGGATCAAAGATCAAGCTCTGAGCGATGTTCTCAATGGGATGTATCAGCGTGAATTTGATCAAGATCTCAACCGTGACATCGTGCTTCATGCGGCAGATAAACTTGCCCAAAAAATCATTAAACAAGCACTCATGCATCGCCGCGACTGGCTGTGTGAACAAATGGATCGATTTGAACGCCACAAAAGTGAATCCACCGTCGATGAGCAGCTGACAATATCGGCGGAAGACTATCAGCAATATGAACAAGAACTCATTACAATTGTCAACCAATTAAAGCAATTCGTTTAGAGGAGGCAGTATGGCAGTTACTGAAAAAAAGACAACCACCACTAAAAGCAAGCGCGCATCAAAGACAACCACTGAAAAAAAGGTTGCGACACGATCAACCGCAAGCAAATCAAAAGCAAAGGATAGCAAAGCAAAAGAAACAAAGCCAGAGGAGATAAAACCAACAGCGGAAGCAACATCGAAAGCCCCCGCAAAAAAGACAACAAAAACAAAGACAGCAACCAAAAAAACAACAAAGACCACCAAGTCTAAAACGGTTGCAGAAACACCAACACAAGCAAAAGAACCTCAAAAAGCAAAAACAAGCCGCAAAAAAACAGAGCAAGTGGTGGAACCCGTTGAATCTAAGTCAAAAAAAGATCGCAAAAATCCTGAAAAACCACCGGTTTCAGCGCCACATGATATTGCGCGTGAAACATTGATTAACAAATTGGCCATTATGGCTAAACGCAGTAATAACAGCATTTCGAACCGTGCTGTAATGGATGCCATTGAATCCAATGACTTAGATATCGAAGCCTTTGATCAGGTCTTTAACGGTTTAGAAGAGATGGGAATCAACATCTTGCAAGACGGGCAAGATGAAACCATTGACCCCACCGATACCGAATTATCTGACCAAGGTGAAACGGTTAATGTAGATGATCCCGTACGGATGTATTTGAAAGAAATTGGCAAGGTTGATTTGCTGACGGCAGAAGAAGAAAAAGAATTGGCCATGGCCATGGAACAAGGGGATCTCACCGCAAAAGATCGGCTCTGCGAAGCCAACTTACGCCTCGTTGTCTCCATTGCCAAGCGCTATACTGGACGCGGTATGCAATTTCTCGATCTCATTCAAGAAGGCAATTTAGGGCTCATTAAGGCAGTCGACAAATTCGACTACACAAAAGGCTTTAAATTCAGTACGTACGCAACGTGGTGGATTCGCCAGGCGATCACCCGAGCCATTGCTGATCAGGCCCGTACCATCCGCATTCCAGTACATATGGTGGAAACCATTAATCGACTCATTCGCGTGCAACGCCAGCTCATCCAAGAAC
>JAEZVR010000056.1 GCA_023420715.1 Bacillota bacterium
CTAAGGTCAGCCGTCAATTTCCAGACGGGATATCGCTTTTGGAAGCAAAAAAACAAGCCAATAATTTAAACGATACGATTCTTTTTGCACTGGGTACCAATGGTGTGATTAATGACGATATGCTGAAGGCGCTTTCTGAACTGGCTGAACATCGCCAAGTCTTTTTATTGACAATTATTCAATCAAACCCAGCGGTGGAAGAACAGGTTAATACCATTTTAAAGAAGAATATCGATGTCTTTGCAAATTTACATTTAATTGATTGGTATGAATTTGCAAAAACGAATGCAAGCCTTTTTGCGGCGGACGGCACGCACCTTCAAAATTCAGGCGCCATGATTTATGGTCATTTTGTGGCGAAGCATGTTGCTGCTGTTCAGGTGAACGGATCATGAATATGCTAAAGAACCAGCTGCTTGAGCAACCATTGCTATCTGTTGAGGATTTATCCTTCGGCTACGCGGAGAAGACGGTTTTTAAAGGCCTGAGTTTTAATCTGTTTCCGGGTGATTTTGCAGGTCTGATCGGGGGAAATGGCACTGGCAAGACGACCTTGATTAAACTCCTCTTGGGGTTGTTGTCCCCGGATCATGGCACCATCCGATACGGGGATGGCTTATCTCAAACATCCATGGGCTATGTTTCTCAGAAAGCGACGAGTTTTCAAACTGGATTTCCAGCGACAGTTGAAGAGGTTATTTTAGGTCAACTCTATCGCGACATGGGATGTTTGCATTGGGCAAAAGCCAAACACAAGGCTCGTGTCAAGGCGGTTTTGGAGATGGTTGGATTATCTGGATATGAGCATCGTCCGATTCAAGCCTTGTCGGGTGGACAGCAACAGCGTGTTTTTATTGCGCGAACATTGGCCTCAGGTGCGCGCCTCATGATTTTGGATGAACCAACCGTTGGCATCGATTTAAAGGGTGAAAAAGCCATCTATGACTTATTGCGTCAACTCAATGAGACGCAGAAATTGACCATTCTCTTAGTTAGTCATGACGTGTCTGCGGTAACACGCCACGCAAACCGATTGTTTTGTATGGGGGCAAATGGTTTCTTTGAGCATTGTTTAGACGAAGCCTGCAATGAGTCCTTTTATCGACAGTTATATGGTTATGAAGTCATTCCGCATATTCATCCATAGATTGGTGGGTTTTTATGTTTGCAGAAATTGCCACAATGTTATCTTATAACTTCATACAAAGAGCTCTGATTGTGGGTGTTTTCACAGGATTGGCGATGGCTGCCATCGGAATGGTTACCGTCTTGCGTCGACAGTCTATGATTGGAGATGCCTTGTCTCATACAACCCTGGCGGGTGTTGCCCTCGGCTTAGTTTTATCTTTTAATCCGGTTATTACCGCAATTATCATCGCCGTTTTGGCCGCCTTTGCGATAGAACTTTTCCGCCGTTTTTTTCCGCAATTCTCGGAGATGGCCATTGCCATTGTGATGGCAGCTGGCATTGGTCTAGCTGGTGTCCTATCTGGATTTGTGACTGCCGCAAATTTTAATGCGTATTTATTTGGCAGTATCATTACGATTCCCAATCTAGAATTTTGGGTGGTGATCATTTCTGCCATCGTTGTTTTATTGTTAAGTTTATGCTTTTACAGGGCTCTTTTTATGATGGGTTTTGATCCAGAAGCGGCTGTTTTGGCAGGGGTCCAGGTCTCCGCAATTCATGTGACGATGACTTTTTTGACAGCCGTCACCATTGCCATTGCGGCAAGGGCGGTTGGGACTTTAGTCGTTTCTGCACAGTTAGTATTGCCAGTCGCTTCAGCCCTTCAATGGGCTAAAAGTTATAAGGGGACTTTCATCTTCGCATTGACGATTGGTGTTATTGAAAGTCTTTTAGGATTAACCCTTTCTTATTTTTGGCAGCTTAAGCCAGGGGGAACAATTGTTTTAACGAGTGTGATCTGCTTGATCATTTGTCTGCTCGCTGGTCAAATCCGTAAAAAATGGCGATTAAACAGACGAAAACAGGAGGTTAACGATGCCTGAAAAAGACTTGTCATCGATTTGCTATTTGAAGGATGAGCGTTTTCATTCGTTTTTGCAGATTTTAAAAAAAACCAAGATTCGCACAACCAAGCAACGCTTACTCATTTTGTATTTGTTGAAAGAACAGACAGCGCCCATTGATGCACAAACTTTGTATCAACTAGCCAAAGATTGGATTCAGGAAGAAGATCCTGATTTTCCACCCTTTTGGTTATCCACTGTTTATCGTACGCTTGATTTATTTGTATTGCATGATGTGGTGGAAAAAGTGGTGCATTTTAATGATCATCATGCGGCTTATATCTTAAAAGGTGGTCATCATCAACATTATGCGATTTGCACGAATTGTCATACGATATTGCCGTTTGAAGACTGTCCTCATGCGCTGTGGGAAAATCATTTGGCACAGGATGGTTTTAAAATGACAGGTCATCGCATAGAGGTGTATGGTGTGTGTAAACAGTGTCAGGAGGAAATCAATGAAAAAGGCACCCTTAAAGGGCATGAATGATTATTTGCCGCAGGAGACCGCTTTGCGTGATGCGTTGCAACAAAAAATTTTGAATGTGTATCTTAAAAACGGCTTTTCTCGGATCACGACGCCAATTGTAGAAGATGCCGAAAACTTGGATAAAAGCGAAGGCGGGGAAAACCTTAATTTAATCTTTAAAATTTTAAAACGCGGTGAAAAATTGGAAAAAGCACTTGCCAATCAAAACTGGGATGATTTGGCAGATATGGGATTGCGTTACGATCTCACCCTGCCATTGGCACGTTTTTATGCCGCTCATCTCACTGATTTGCCGCAACCTTTTAAAGTGATTCAAATCGACCGCGTCTATCGCGCAGAACGTCCGCAAAAAGGTCGATTGCGCGAGTTTGTTCAATGCGATATCGACATTTTAAATGATGCGAGTCCAACTGCAGAAATTGAGTTAATTTTAACGACAGCAGAGGCTTTGCGCGAGATCGGGCTTGGGGCATTTACGGTAAAGATCAATGATCGCAGTTTATTGCTCGCACTGTTGGCGTTATTTGGTTTTCCAGAAAACCAGTTGCTCAGTGTTTGTATGAGTTTTGATAAATTGGACAAAATTGGCACTGCTGGCGTTTGTGAGGAATTGCGTCAGAAGGGCATTTCCCCGACCTGCATCGATAGATTTGCGCAATTTATCGAAGCGGGTGATTTTCGCTTAGAACAGGTTCAATCTTACTTGCCAGATCACGAGGCTTTGGCGCGGCTCAAATATATTCAAGAAACTGTGTGCCGTTTGAATCATGGTGCTTTTCCGGTGGTTTTTGATTTGTCCCTTGTGCGCGGTCAGGGCTATTATACGGGCACGATCTTTGAGGTCGTTCACAATG
>JAEZVR010000063.1 GCA_023420715.1 Bacillota bacterium
ATTGACGCGCCAAAGCTTGATGAAACAAGTCGTCATTGACGACTGCAAGTGCATATAAAGTAATGCCTTCTGCCGCCAAAATTTGGCGACCACTCTGATTTCGATCGACAACAGATAAGGTCTCGGAAATTTCTGCCCCAATCTCTTTAAGTGCTGGCAGCCAGCTACGCAGATAACTAGATGCCTGCGTCACCAAATCCACAATATGCAAGGCCTTTTTACCAGATAAAGAGCGGCTGTCCATCGGTTGACCATAACCGTCCTGGCAGACATAGGTTCCATCCTTAAAGATACTTAAATGTGGTTTTTGCAAAAGCTTGGCGCATTGCAATGAAAAAAAGAAATCTCGGCGTTCACCACCAGAAATAAAGTCGAATGACAATTCAGATAAGACCGCCACACAACGATCTATGACACGCCGATAAATCGGATTTTTTTCGTATTGTTCTGAAACACAGGCACCAATACGTTGATGAAAAGTCGATGGGTCGCCAACAGCAGCTTCAATCTCACCCAATAAATTTTTGGCATCTGCTTCTGAACCATATAGAAAATGTGTATTCACGTAATATGGACCAAACAAACCACTGGTATACCAGAAAGGCTGTTCCGGGGGACAGACACGGATCGCTTGTGTCACAAATAAATCTTCGATAATGCTTGTATGGATCTTCATCTTTTACCTCACCATAATTCTAATTGACCGACGAGTTCTGAGGGATGTTGGTAACCCTGATTTTGCATCCAGTCAACAAAATCTGCCACGATCCTTTGGATGCCGGTCGGGTGAACCAAGTTATGGGTTCCAATTTGTACCGCATCTGCCCCAGCCAGCATAAATTCAATCGCATCTGATGCAGAAGAAATGCCACCCATGCCAATAATGGGGCAGCTGACACACTGACGGACGGCATGTACCATACGCAAGGCAATAGGCTTAATGCACGGGCCAGATAAGCCACCGGTATTATTCTTTAGAATCGGCCGCTTGGTTTGAATATCAATTGCCATACCCATAACCGTGTTGATCAGGGAAATGGCATCTGCACCCCCAGCTTCTGCCGCCCGTGCAACATCTTCGATCGATGTGACATTCGGCGTTAATTTAACCCAAATTTTCTTTTGACTGATCTGCTTGACCGCTTTGGTAATGTGTTCAATTTGACTTGGATCTGCACCAAAACTCATGCAACCTGCCTGAACATTTGGACAACTCAAATTTAATTCGATAACTGGTGCATCAATAGCTTCAAGTTTTTCGCAGGTCTTAAGATAATCCTCAATGGTACGCCCTGCAACATTCAAAACCATTGTCGTCGGTAGTTTTCGCATCCGCGGCCAGTGCTCGGCAATCAGAACATCGACACCCGGATTTTGTAAGCCAACACTATTGAGCATCCCTGCAGCGGTCTCCATCACACGGGGACCTGGATTTCCAGCTCTTGGTTCTAGTGTCGTGCCTTTTGCCACAAGACCACCCCAAAGGCTCAGATCCAAAAATTGGCTTGCTTCTTCCCCGAATCCATAAGTGCCAGAAGCTGCAATAAAAGGGTTTTTAAAAGAAATACCTGCAATTACCGTTGTCAGATCAAGATTATGCATGCGTTCAAACCTACTCCCATATCACTTGTTGCGCATCAAAAACAGGTCCGTCATAACAACAACGCGCATATGCCAATACCTCGGTTTGTGGATCTTTGGTTTGACAGGCGCAGCCTAGACACAAACCAACCCCACACGCCATTCTTGCCTCTAACGAGACTTGACAAGCAAGATGTTTTGCAGCGGCAAAATCTGCAACAGCCTGCATCATGGGAATAGGACCACAGGCGACGACCTGAATTTTCTTTGCAGTATTCAACAACTCGCGATAAACCGCTTTAAGGGCCACCATGACATTCCCATTTAAATCCAAATCGCCGCTTTCTGATGCGATCAGACAATGTGGCGTCAATGCTTTAAAGGCATTTGTTAGAACGGCATCATTTGCCGATTTAAAGCCAAAAGCTGCCCCAGCTAAAATCTGCTTTTCTTTTAAATAGCCCAAATAATAATGTAATGGGTATACGCCAGTGCCACCCCCAACAACAAGGACTGCCGTTTGGTTATCGACTGGCTGAAACCCATTGCCAAGCGGCCCTAAAACAGAGACTGTTTCGCCCTCTTTTAATGCCAATAAGCGCGCCATCCCACTACCTTTTGGTCGGCCACCGACCGAAAAAGTACCCTGGTTTAAATCGACGGCGGCAATACCCAAGGGGCGGCGCAAAAAATGTTCCATCACAGAAAATGCCACAAACTGACCAGGCCTTGCCAGCCTAGCCAAATCTGGTGCCAAAAAGGTCAACATTCTCTGACCACCACCCAAATCCTCACGTTGAATTAATTTTGCCTGATGTGTTATTTGTGCGACCATCGATCCCCCTCCTAGCGTTGGTCTGAGCAAACCTTCGTCCGTGTTTTGCTAACAAGTTGCGCCAAGGCAGCTAAGGGCATCGGATTGAGATCCGTCGGTTTAATCTGCTGTTGCAAACAGGCAATGACAGCCGCACAGGTGTCTAAAGAAGTAATCGTGGGAATACCTTGTTCAATACAGCGGCGACGCAATGCAAAACCAGAGCTCTTTGGATCGCTGTGGTCCGTCGTATTTATGAGCAAACGGATCTTCCCACTGCCCACCAAATCAGCCACTGTCGGAGAGCTATCTCCGATTCGACGAGCACTATTCGTTGGCACACCATGTCGGTTCAGGTAATTGGCCGTTCCCCCGGTACCATATAATTCGAATCCCATGTCCAATAATTTTTCGGCAAGCGGCAGGAGTTCCCCTTTGTCTGCATCTCGAACCGTCAGTAGGATACCCTCGCCACGTTTTGGAAATTTAAAGCCAGATGCCAGAATTGCCTTAAACATTGCCTCGTGGTAATACTCAGATAAGCCCAGAACTTCCCCGGTACTCTTCATCTCCGGACCTAAAGCCGTATCGACATCGTGTAATTTTTCAAATGAGAAAACAGGGGCCTTAATCGCATACACACCGGGATAATTGGCATATAAACCTTTACCATAACCCAGCTGCTCAATGGTTTCGCCCAACATCACACGTGTTGCCAAATTGACAATCGGTAATCCAGTTACCTTGCTGATATATGGAATGGTTCGACTGGATCTAGGATTGACCTCGATGACATAAACGGTATCGTTATACAAGATGTATTGAATATTCAATAATCCAACGATACCCATTTTTTGAGCCAAGCGCTCGGTATACACTTCAATGGTCTGGCGCACGGTATCACTAATATGAGCTGGAAAAATTGAAATGGAATCACCAGAATGGACACCAGCTCTTTCCAAATGCTCCATAATGCCTGGAATGAGCACAGACTGGCCGTCACAAAGGGCATCAACTTCTAGTTCCGTCCCCATAAGGTATTTATCCACCAAAATCGGATGTTCTTGCACATCTCGGTTGATAATATCCATGTATTCCCGCACATCCGATTCACATGCGCAGATGACCATCCCTTGACCGCCCAAGACATAAGAAGGTCTGAGCAAAACTGGATACATCAAGGATTCTGCAGCTGCCACAGCCTCGTCAGCTGTATAAACGGTATACCCTTGTGGGCGCGGGATATTGCACGCTTGCAACACCGCATCAAAACGTGCTCGATCCTCTGCCTCATCCACCCCATCGGCACTGGTTCCCAAAATGGGATACCCCATATCCGTCACAGCTTGAATCAACTTAATGGCAGTCTGTCCGCCAAATTGACAAATCACACCAACCGGTTCCTCATTTTCAAGAACCCCGCGCACATCGTCCGGGGTGAGGGGTTCAAAATATAATCGATCAGATATGTCAAAATCCGTAGAGACCGTTTCTGGATTGTTGTTAATAATAACAGCTTCATATCCGTGCTTTTTTAATTCTTGGACACAGTGCACCGAGCAATAATCAAATTCAATCCCCTGGCCAATTCTAATGGGTCCAGACCCCAGCACAACGACCCGTGGCTTAGAAGCCACAGTCGCCTCATTTTCTAAACCGTAGGTGCCATAAAAATATGGCGTTTGCGCTTCGAATTCGCCTGCGCATGTATCGACCATTTTATACGCATGATGCAGTCCCAAAGCCAAGCGTTTTTGGCGCACCTCGGCAACCGACAAATTGGTTAAGGTGGCAAGCCATTGGTCGGAAAAGCCATAACGACAGGCTTGTTTTAGGATTTGATCGTCAAGGCATTGTGTGCTTAGAAGCTGTTGTTCCACATCGATAATCGTTTTAAGATGAGCTAAAAAATAGCGGCTGATCCTGGTTCGATCATACAGGACATCCATCGAATAACCACGGCGCAACGCTTCTGCGATATAAAACAAACGGCGATCATCGACCGTATCCACCAACACATCGAAAGATCCCTCGTCCATTTGTGCCAAATCTGGCCGATACAGACCACGGTCAGCCGTTTCTAAAGATCGAATTGCTTTCATGAGGGCAGCTTCGACGGTAGAGCCAATAGCCATGACTTCACCAGTTGCCTTCATCTGTGTCCCGAGTTTGCGCTTAGCCTTGACAAATTTATCAAAAGGCCATTTGGGAATTTTACAAACAACATAATCGACAACGGGCTCTGATGCCGCCGTTGTCGCGCCTGTGACCACGTTTTGAATTTCATCTAAATGAAAGCCAAGTGCAATTCGTGAAGCAACCTTAGCAATCGGATATCCAGTCGCTTTAGAAGCGAGGGCAGATGAGCGAGACAAGCGCGGATTCACTTCGATCACCGCATATTCACCACTCGTCGGATGCAGGGCAAATTGAACATTACAACCACCTTCGATTTCTAATGCATTGACGATGTTGAGTGCCGCCGTGCGCAGTTTTTCCACCTCTTTATTGGTCAAGCTCAAAGCAGGGGCAAAGACAATGGAATCACCCGTGTGAATGCCAACGGGATCAAAGTTTTCCATGCTGCAAATCGTAATCGCATTCCCAGCGGAATCACGGACAGCTTCGTATTCAATTTCTTTCCATCCGGCAATGGATTTTTCAACTAAGACCTGCTGCACACGACTCATCTCCAGGCCTTTTTCTGCGATGGCCACCATCTCGGCTTCTGTGTGCGCAATGCCACCACCCGTCCCACCAAGCGTGAAAGCCGGACGAATAATGACTGGATAACCAATCTCCATGGCCAACTGACGACATTCATCTAAATGATGCGCAATACCGGAGGGAATGCAGGGCTCGCCAATTTCGAGCATGGTCTGACGAAAAGCTTCCCGGTCTTCGCCCTTAAATATACCGGCTGCTGAGGTGCCCAAGAGTTCAATGTGATGCTTCTCCAAAAAACCGGTTTCTGAAAGTTCCATGGCAACATTCAAGCCCGTTTGACCACCTAGAGAGGCTAGAATTGCATCGCAGTTTTCAGCCAAGAGAATGCGTTTAATCACATCAATTTGCAAGGGTTCCACATAAACCTGATCTGCCATATCTAAATCGGTCATGATCGTTGCCGGGTTGCTATTGACCAAAACAACTTCTAAACCTTCTTCTTTTAAGGTACGACAAGCCTGTGTCCCCGCATAATCAAACTCCGCAGCCTGTCCAATAATAATCGGCCCAGATCCGATAACCATGACCTTTTTTATATCCGTTCGCTTTGGCATACCAACGCCTCCCCTTTATGCTCGATTCAAATAACGATCGATGGCCTGATTCAAATCTGCCTGCATCGCCAAGGCTGCCTGTCTTGTCATATCCTGATAATTTTCCGGACAGCCCTGTTTTTGCCAAGCACACATCAAACTGCGCGAAGCATTGACAATGGCACCCCGACCATTTTGATCGAAATTAACAGCGACATCATCCCCTGTAGCACCCTGCGCACCATATCCCGGAACAAGGATGAAAGTTTTTGGCATCCGCTGTCTAAGTTTTTTTGCCTGATCTGGCCATGTTGCGCCCACAACAGCGCCAACCGCAGAATAACCCCATGCACCGATGAGGTTTTCGCCCCAAGTCTGCACCAGATCAGCCATGGCTTCAAAAACCAACCGACCATCTTCCAGTTTTAAATCTTGTAAATCCCCAGCAGATGGATTGGACGTTCTGACCAGAATAAAACAACCGCTATGGTTCGATTGATGCATTTGAATAAATGGCGCGATCCCATCGATGCCGAGATAGGCATTTAAGGTAATGGCGTCTATGTTGTAGGCCTGTAACGACGAGGTCTGAGCGCGCGTCGTTTGATCTAAATAAGCTGCTGCATAAGCTGAGGCCGTAGACCCAATATCCCCCCGTTTGGCATCGGCAATCACAATCAAGCCCTTTTCTTTTGCATACGCACAAGTTTTAGCAAAGACAGCCATACCCTGTGGTCCGAGCGCTTCGTAAAATGCCAATTGCGGTTTGACGGCAGGCACAATATCACAAACGGCATCGATCAACCCCTGATTGAAGGCCAAAATAGCTTGACAAGCGGCCAAGAGCGGATCTGCATGCTCCGCTTGGGCGGCTGCGATCAACTGGGGTGGCACATAAGCCATAACCGGATCCAGGCCCATCACGGTGGGATTATTTTTTTTCATGATTGCTTCGATTAAACGATCAGCAAAGTGTTGCATCATAGACCACCTTTCCGCCGACGATCGTCTGCTGAACCTTGCCTTGAAGTTGCATGCCATGATAGGGCGAATTCGCAGATTTTGAAGCTGTTTTAAAGCGATCAAAGGTCCAGACTTCATCCAAATTGACAATGGTGAAATCCGCCTGTCTGCCGCATGCAAAATCCCCGGCATTTTGCTGAAATAATTTGGCCGGTTCAAGACTGAGTTTTCTGGCCAAATCTTGTAGCGTTAAATGACCTGGCAAAACCAAAGCGGTATAACAAAGCGCAAAGGCAGATTCCAGACCAATCAGGCCATTCTTTGCCTCATCGAAGGGCACATCCTTGTCGTCTGCATGATGCGGTGCATGGTCGGTCGCAATGATATCCAACGTGTGATCCTTCAAGCCTTCAATAATGGCGGCCCGATCTTCTGGCCTGCGCAGCGGCGGATTGACCCGAGCATAAGTATTAAAACCGAGGCAAGCATCATCTGTTAAGACAAAATAATGTGGACAGGTTTCTGCCGTTACACGCACACCATCTTTTTTAGCGCGGCGGATTAGTTCGACAGCGCCTTTCGTACTAATATGTGCCAAATGCACGGGTAAATTAAGGGATTGGGCAATGATAATATCCCGTGCAACCATAATATCTTCTGCAATGGCAGGCACCCCTTTTACCCCCATTTTGGTCGCATTTTCACCTTCATTCATATAGCCATCTGCCAAACTGGGGTCTTCGCAATGGTTGATGACCGTCAAGCCAAAGTCATGCCCGTATAGCATCCCTTTGCGCATCATATCCGCTGTCGATACCGGCGCACCATCATCTGATAGAGCCACAATGCCCGCCGCCTTCATGGCACCAATATCGGCCAGTTGCTCCCCTTTTAAACCCTTGCTTACAGCGCCAATGGGAAGGACTCTCACCACCCCCTTGGTTTGGGCTTTGAACAGAATATCGTTCACCACAACTGCCGAATCACATACAGGATTTGTATTTGGCATACAAGCAACTGCTGTAAACCCACCGCGCGCCGCCGTTTTTGTCCCCGATTCGATATCTTCTTTATGGGTAAAACCAGGATCTCTCAAGTGGACATGGGCATCAATAAAGCCAGGAAAAACCGGGTTGTTTTGTGCATCTATCTCCACATCAAAAGGGCCGTCATATGGCTCCGTAATCAAGCCATCCTTATAATAAATCTCAGCGGCATATTCGCCTCGATGCGGATCGATTAAGCGCGCATTGAAAATTCTTCCGTTCATAGCTTTCCTTTCTGCCATTATAATTGGGTTGGATTTGCATTGCGGTTTGTATTCAACCAATGAAGAACGGCCATACGACACGCCACACCATTGGTCACTTGTTCGTCTACCACCGAGGCTTCGCCATAGCGCAAATGGCTCGGCATCTCTTTACCATGGTTATATGGACCTGGATGCATAATAAAAGCATCAGCCTGTGCCTTGGCAAAAGCCGCATCAGTCAAACCATAATAACGGGCATACTCTCCAGCAGATGGAAAAAGCGCTTTTTGCATCCGTTCAAGCTGGAGTCTCAGCGTCATAATCACATCTGCACCTGTACAAGCGTCCAGCACAGTTTTATGTCTTACAGCACCCATGCAGGCAATGTCTTTCGGCACCATAGTGGATGGTCCTGCAACGCGCACATTTGCACCTAATTTTTTTAAGGCAATGATATTGGAACGCGCTACTCTGCTATGCGTGATATCACCCAAGATGGCCACTTCTAACCCCGAAAAACCACCCCTTTTTTCCTGAATCGTAAACAAATCAAGAAGACACTGGGTCGGATGCTCGTGCATACCATCTCCAGCATTGATGACAGAAGCGTTCACCTGTTTTGCCATCAAATGAGCTGCGCCAGAACTCGGGTGACGCATAATGATGAAGTCTGTCGCCATGGCATCAATTGTCAAAGCCGTATCGTGCAAGGTTTCTCCCTTGTTGATGCTACTCCCGCTCACGCCGATATGACCCACAGAAGCGCCCATAAATTTTGCCGCCATTTCGAAAGACAGCCTGGTTCTTGTGCTGTTTTCATAAAAAAGTGTCACCACAGATTTACCTTGCAGGTGGGTCGTCTTTTTTTGACCCGAAACAAGTATCTTTTTCATGTCTTTTGCCATAGCGAGTATGGCCAGAATCGTTTTTGCAGACAGTTCTTCCATACCCAATAAATGCAGATGTTGTTGCATGGAAACCTCCTTAATCTTTATGCAACAAAACGGCTGTTTGATCATCTAACGGCTCAATGGCCACTTCGATACGCTCTGATTTTGCAGTTGGCACGTTTTTCCCAACATAGTCCGGTCTAAACGGCAGTTCCCGATGCCCCCGATCGATCAGACAAGCCAATTGAATGGCCCTCGGGCGCCCCATATCAAAAAGGGCCTCGATGGCACAGCGTACCGTCCGACCCGTATAAATCACATCATCAACCAAGAGGATGTGTTGTTGATTGATATCTGTTTGAATATGTGTTGCATTGACTTGTGGGGCATGGTTTAACAAGCTGAGATCATCTCGATAAAATGTGATGTCTAGAAAGCCAAAAGTGACATGATGGCCACTGATTTGATGGATGGCTTCGACCAATTTTTGTCCAATCAACACCCCACGGCGCTGAATGCCAACAACCACAAGTGTCTTTAAATCTATTTGAGACTCAATCACTTGATGTGCCATGCGTTTAATGGCACGTTCTATCGCAATTTGATCAAAAAGTTGAATTACATTTCCCATAAGCGACCTCAGAAGAGAGGCGCAGGCATAAAAAAACCCGACGAATCGGGATTACAGACAAAACAGGCAATGACTAAAAGTCATATTCGCCAAAATGATCGAAGATTTTGTGTGTAACCCTTGAAGCCTCTCTGGACTCAGTTAAAAGGTTGACCATGAACTTGCGCACAAGTTCAATTCATCATACACTGCACCAAAAAAAATGTAAAGTACTGCTGGTCTTAATCCGATATTGAGGCTTTGAGCCGATCAATCTCGTCTGGTTCGAGCATTCTCCAGGCACCCTCGGGCAAATGCCTCAGCTTAATGCCATTGATTTCAATACGCTTTAAATCGATAACCGTCAGACCAACCACCTCGCACATGCGGCGAATTTGGCGATTCATACCCTGGTTCAAAATGATTTCGAAGCGGTGATCCCCCAGCGATTTTACAGAACAAGGGTTGGTGCGCTTACCTAGAATTTCCACACCCCGTTCCAGCTGTTCAAGCTGATGTGTTTGGATGAACTCCCGAACACGCACCCGATAAACCTTGCGATGCCGATCATCAGCCCGCATTAAACGATTCGCAAAATCCCCATCATTTGTCATAATGAGCAAACCGTGCGACGCTTTATCTAATCTCCCGATGGGATAAAGTCTTTCCGGATAGTCAATCACGTCACATAGATTGGGATGGACATTTGGCGCCAAGGTGCACTCCACACCAATGGGCTTGTTTAAAAGCAGGTAAATTGAAGAATCGGAAAGTGAGACCTGTTGGTGATCCACCATCACCAAATCTGTCTGAGCCACACGATCCCCTACCGTTGCCACCTGTCCGTTGATTGTGACACGACCTGCCTCAACCAAGCGATCTGCTTGACGTCGGGCACAATAGCCTGCAGCTGATAAAAATTTATTGATACGCATGAATCATCCAATCTCTTTGCAAAAAAGCAATATTTCATAAATGCTCGAGTTATCTTGTGCTATATTGAGCAAAAAGACGCCATCCAGAAAGAGGTTCTTATGCGTTTTCAATTTGCACCTACCTTTAAACCCGGCTGCACAACCCTATTGTCCGACAAAGCACATCCTGAGATCAATATGAATGTTACCGCCATCGTCTTAAAACAAGATGAAAGCTTTCATTCTGAAGACGACCAAGAACGTATTCTGGTCTTATGCCAGGGAACAGTAGCCGTGATGTTACAGCATCAAAAAACCATTTTAACGCGGTCTGACGTCTTTTATGGAGAGCCTGCCTTGGTACATGTGCCACCCAAAGTTTCCTTTTCTGTAACCGGAATGGCTGCCTACACAGAACTGATCATGATCGCAACAGATAATGCACGCGATTTCCAACCTCGCGTGATGCAGGCCTGCGATTGTCTCAATCCAAAGGAAATCCGCGCAGTCGGACAAATGAACGATGCTGCTATTCGTGAAGCACGAACCTATTTAGATCGAAGCACCGTACCTGAAACCAATTTTTTTATTGGAGAGGTGGTGATGGCCCCTGGAAAATGGTCGAGTTTTCCACCGCATCATCATCCGGAAACAGAAATCTATTTCTATAAATTTTTGCCCGAAAATGGTTATGGCTATGCAGAAGTCGATGGTGATGTTGAAATCGTGCGCCATCACAGTTTGCATGCCATGGTATCCAACGAATGTCATCCGCAGGTCACCACACCCGGTTATGCCGAATGGTATTTATGGTGCATCCGCTTATCGGACCATGAAGCATTGAATACCCAATTTGATCCAGAACACAGCTGGCTGAATGACCCTGACGCTTGCATCTTTCCGAATTGCAAACCACGTTCAGTTCAAAGCAATTAACTCGAGCGGCTGATGACACATGAGCGAAGCTACTTTTTTGACATCTGGAATACTCGATTGACCGCCCATATGTTCACAGGACAAAGCCGCAGTTGCCGATGCAAAGACAAGGGCATCTCGCCGGCTTTTTTCCTGAATCGATGCCACACAATAGGCACCGTGGAAAATATCGCCTGCACCTGTTGTATCCACCACATCCACTTTAAATGCCGGTAAATAGAAGCAACCCGATGGATCTGCACCAATCAACCCTTGCTCGCCAAAGGTAAAAACAACCAAGCCTTTGTTGAGTTTTTGCAATTTCAGACAACAGTCACCAATAAAAGCACGATGGTCCGATTGATCCAGACGAAGTGCAGCAAAATTTTTAACACCACGCTTTTGAGCGCAGTCACCAAACACGTCCCAAAACATCTGGGCTGAACCAATCCAATCATCAATGAGCGGACTGGCAGACCAAACATCTTCATTTGGTTTTAAATGATCGGCATCCATGACCAACCGCATCCCCTGAGATTTAGCCCATGCCATCGCACGCAATTGGGGTGGTAAGATGTGAGAAACATAAAAAATTTTTGCCAATGGCAAAGCAGATAACCGAGATTCCACTTC
>JAEZVR010000098.1 GCA_023420715.1 Bacillota bacterium
CGCAACACCCACACGCGCATAAGGCAATAGGGTGCGAATCTGCTCTGCTTTTTCGTAGATATAACGGGTATCGTTATACAGATAGAAAATTTGTCCCCCCCGTTCCAATTCCCGCTCAATGCCGCCTTGAATGACCGCTTCATCATATGCCATCACATGCGTTTGCACCGCACGCCGATCTTGAGGGGCTTCTTCGAGTAAACTGATGTCTCGAATACCAGATAAAGATAGGTGCAAAGTCCTGGGAATAGGCGTTGCGCTCAAGGTTAGCACATCTACTGTCGGCGATATCTCTTTAATCTTTTCTTTGTGATCCACACCGAATCGCTGTTCTTCATCTACCACCAGCAAGCCTAAATTCTGAAACGAAATATCTTTGGATAATAGGCGATGTGTGCCGATCACGACATCCATCTCACCTGTTTTTAAACCTCTAACCACTTTCTTTTGCATCTCAGGCGTGGCAAATCGACTGAGCAAACCCACCCGAACAGGGAAATCTCCAAGACGCTGTTTAAAGGTCTCATAATGCTGCTGAGCCAAAACGGTTGTGGGCACAATCATAACCGCTTGCTTTCCAGCAACGGCACATTTGAACATTGCCCTAAAAGCAACTTCTGTCTTGCCAAAACCGACATCTCCACACAATAACCGATCCATCACCTTGGTCGATGTCATATCTTTAAAAATCTCATCGATCGCCCGTAATTGGTCAGCGGTCTCTTCGTATGGAAAATCATCTGCAAAAGCCTGCTCCCAGGGTGTTAATGCCGGAAAAGCATAGCCCTTTATCGCCTGTCGCTTAGCATAAAGTGCCACCAAATCGGTTGCCAATTGTTTAATACTACTTTTGGCGCGATCTTTTAACCGCTGCCAATCCTGACCGCCCAATCGAGAAAGCTTTGGCTGACGGCCGCTAGTACCGATATACCGCTGAATCAAATCCAATGCTTTCATCGGCAAATACAAAACATCATCATTGGCATAGCGAATTTTGAGATAGTCTTTTTTAATCTGCTGTTTTTCCAAATTGACGATGCCTTCATATCGGCCAATGCCATAGGATTCATGAACCACCAAATCGCCAATCGCCAATTCACTAAATAAATCAATAATCGCCGTTCGGGATTTTGTCTGTTGTTTGCGAGCAACTTTGCCTGTTCCAAAAAGATCTGCCACCCCAAGCACAGAAAGCTTTGCAGCTGGATAATCGAAACCGCGGGACAAGGTCGAAATTTTAATCTCGGCTCGAATCCCATTTTCCTTTAACAGCACCGCAAGTTTTCCAGCGCGTTCTGAGGTATCGGCCATCAGATAAGTTGTCCAACCCTTTTTGACATGGGCATTTAAGGTTGCGATCAATTGATGTTCTTTTCCTCTAAACCCTTCACTTTCCCGACCTTTAATCGATAAGGTCACCGCATTTGCCAAACCATTTTCCGATCCCTGAATGGCCGCAAAACTGATACATTTTTTTAATCGTATTAATGCTTTGAAAGGATCCACAGACGACCACATGGCAGACTCTGCAACTGGCAAAGACTTCGCCTGATCGATCAATCGGCGCAATTGTCCCGTTTGGGATGCTGCTTCCGCATCCATTTGTGCGCGCGTTTTGACCACTTCATCCACAAAGCATAAACATGTTTTGGGATTAAAATAAGACAATACATGCGCGCCTTCTGAATACATCACCCCAAGCCAACGATCTAGTCCTGGGAAATGTAGTCCCTGCTCAAAGCGCGAAATATCTTGCGCCAGCAGATCTAAAATCTGTTGGATATGATTTTGTGCTAAACCAGATTGACGAGCCAAAAGGCGCCAAGATGCCCCCCAGGATTTCATCTGATTCAATAGGTTTTCGCCTTGATCTGAAGTCGCAAAATCATAGGGTAAGACTTCCAAAGCTGGTGAGAGGCAAATACCTTCTGTCACCGTTTGAACCGTACGCTGATCATTTGGATCAAACAATCTGATTTGGTCAATTTGTGTATCGAAAAAAGATAGGCGGACGCCAAGATCATTTTGTTCTGCACCTTCTCCATTCGATGTTCTAAAGGCGATCGGATAGACATCGACAATATCCCCTCGCTGTGCAAATTGCCCAGCTACTTCTACGCGCAAAACGCGCTCATAGCCCATCTGGCTCAATCTGCCAGCCAAGTCTTGGGGTGTCATCATCACATTAAAATCTATTTTTAAGCAGGCTTGTCGAAATCGTTCTGGAGCTGGTATTTTGGTGAGCAGTCCAGATCCAACCAAAAAATACAGCTGCTGCTTATCCCTATTTTGAGGATATAGACAATTAAAGAGCATCCGGATACGTTCATGTTCTAGTTTTCGATCTGTCGCATCCATCGTCGAAAAAGCCATCGGACGGGGACGCCAATAAATCGGCTCAATTTTCCCATCACTCAATGCAGCTACCGCTTCCCCCATTTTGCGCGCCGTCAAAAAATCTGCGACCAGTGCGATTGCTGGTACAGACTGCTCCAGAATGAGCGCTGTCATGATCAATGACTTTTGCACACTTGAGACATCAACAATATTGATCGGCTTATGCCCCAAGTGCCGACAAATTTCTAGATAAGCAGGATCTGTTTGACAGTGTTGAAGCATCGCCATCCTCATCCTTTTAATCGCTGATTCACACGATTCATTGCCAATTGAATATCCGCGTCCATCCAATATTGAATGGCTTGGATTACTTTGGGAAAACAATCCCCGATTTTTTGCGCATCTGATTCTGAGATAACAGAAAGCACAAAATCGACCACAGACCAATTCTCAGGCAAGGGCCCAATGCCCAAACGCAGTCTTGGAAATGCTTGTGTCTTCAGATGCTGAATAACCGATTTCATGCCATTATGTGTCCCTGCACCACCACTCGAACGTAAACGCAACTGTCCAGCGGGCAGATCAAAATCGTCATAAATAATCATCACTTGTTGCGCTTCAATGCGGAAATAATTCATAAAGGCCGCCACTGCAAGACCACTGTTATTCATATAGGTTAGCGGCTTGACAAGATATAACTTGTGAGCACCAACTTTTCCAGTGCCGTAGAGACTTTGGAACTTGGTTTGATCTAAATGAATCTGAAAGGTCTCTGCACAAGCATCTAGCGCCATCCAGCCGCAATTATGATATGTTGCCTCGTAACGTTGTCCTGGATTTCCAAGCCCGACAATTAGATAAGATGAAGACATAACCACTCCATTTTCTGCTGCTTTTGCCTCATTTCGGATAACAAGGGCGAGGCCAGATGCATGTCTTTGCGTATTTTTCTATTGTATCAGCAATTTACGGGATTTTTTCCACATTTTACAACGGGAACGCCACTCAAAAATGTGGAAAATGTGGAAAACCTTGTGAATAACTAATTCCAGCGGTTTCACGTTTTACAGAATGATTACCAGTTGTTGCGCTAAGGTTTCACAATCATGAATTTTTAAAAAAACAGTCTATAGGCTTCGGAAAATCACCCCTTTTGAGGCACTTAGCACCTGGAAGAACCGCTGACCGAGTATCTTTTTTGTGGAAAACCTTGTGTAATATCACAAACTGGCCACCCACAATTTGCAGATTTTTTTCGATAGAAGTTCTATTTGAGCAATCACAATTCAGCATATGATCTAAGTGGAGGTGCCAAATGATTCAACATATCCTGCTCGTGCCCCTACTGCTCTATCTAGCCATTGAAGATTTTAGAACGATGTCCGTTCCACGCTGGAGTCTACTATCTATTTTGGGTATTGCATTGGTGCAATATTGTCAAAGTGGCATCCAATTGCTGGTTGTAAAAGCTTGTCTCAGCCTATGTCTTTGCCTACCGCTTTGGTTGATAAACCACTTTCAGTCAAATCCCAAAATCGGCTTTGCCGACATTCTGTATTTGGCTTTTTTGATCTTGCAATTTCCCATACTGATCTCTTTTGGCATTATCAGCATCAGTTGTCTGCTTTTTTTGATTTCACGAGCCATAATTTGCGGATGGATGCACATCAAAAAACGATCGCTGATCAAAACACAATTGTCACCCTTTCTCCCATTTCTCGTGTTACCAACCCTCCCCAGCCTCTTTATATACAGCCTTTAACGTCAGACCTTTCTGGTTGTCGTCGCACCGAAAGATGATGAACGTCGCAAAAGATCAAAATAATTAAAAACAATTATCAAAAAGGTCTCAAAAATGCTAGACAAAATCAAAAAAACAAGTACAATGTTCACAGATAAGAGAGAAAAGCTATGCGACAGACGAAACAAAAACAATTTATTTTAGACACCTTTCTAGCTCATAATGGTCATATGACGGCTGAGGATTTATATAATATTTTAAAACCAAACCATCCAAAGCTGAGTTTGGCCACGGTATATCGCAATTTAAATCAGTTTGCCCAATTGGGTTTAATTAACAAATTAGATCTGCCCAATCATCCAACCCATTTCGATATCACTACCGCTCAGCACCATCATGCCATTTGTGAATGTTGTGGAAAATTGATCGATATCGAGATGGATCAACTACCACATATCGAGCTGATCAAAAATCAAGGGAGATTCAAGGCGACTCACTTTAATTTGGTGGTATACGGTGTCTGTGAAGACTGTCAAAACCAGCAAGCCACTCAGGCAAGCTCCTAATAAAGCAAATAAAAACGGTCCGTTTCAGTTGAGAAACGGACCGTTTTCTTGATGAAACCTTTTCTTTAAAGTCCCAATTCTTTTTCAATTCGTTCACGCGCTTCTACAGCCTGTTTATCCATCATTTCTGGATAACCAAAATAGGATACGCATGCAATCGACTCACCGCCTACCTTAAACGTTTTATTAGCAAAATCCATCTCTCTTAAGGTTTCAAAAATCCCCTCAAAATCAACGTCACCTTCTCCCATTGCCGTATGCTGATGAACGGTGGCATCTACGCCCGGCGGGTTAACAATGTATCTACAATCCAAAACTTGATTTCGGGTATCGGCAAACAGCACGTGAGATAAATCATCCCCGGCATATTTAAGCATGTGGCGCACATCGCCTTTTCCCTTGTCATAAAAGAAGCCATGTGGTGAGCTGTAAACATATTTAACGTGATCACTTCTAAAGTGTTTCACATAATCGCAGGTTTCGTCATTCAATTCACAAAAATCATAGGGATGGGACTGAATTTCACAACGAATGCCCTCTTTTTCGAAAATTGGCAATAATTCCTCCATTGAACGGAAGAACATCCCATTACAAATTTCTGGCTGATTTGGATCTCCAGATAACTCTGTGTTGATCACCTGAACGCCTAGACGAACGGCCACTTCGATTAAGGCTTTCCAATTGGCAACCGCATGGCGCCGCTGTTCCTCGGTAGGACCAGACCAGCGATAAACACAGATTAAAGATGAAATTTCTACACCCGTATCTTTTAAAGCTTGCTTATATTCCTGCTCACATTCTTTGCTAAAAAGCGGATGCTTATAAAATGGATTGATACGCGGATGCGGCGATTGCTCAATATAGCGATAACCCCAGTCAGCAACCTTATAAACATAATCTTTGATCGTCATTTGCTTTGCTAAAACATCAACATCAAAAGCCAGTTTCATATCGTTCTCCTTTTCGATCTTAGTGCCATCAGTATAGCAAGCCATCAGAAAAAGCCTTCCATCATTCTTGCTCATATTTAATGCAAATAGAGATGACAGAAGGCTTTTATATCGGTTGATTTGTCAATTCTTGCGTTTAAAATAAAAAACGCTCAACCGTGGTTGAGCGTTTTCGATTAAGCTTGTTTACCCATCATCTTACGGTTATCGAGCACGACAGCCAAGACAATGATGACACCCTTAACGATTTCTTGATAATAAGAAGAAACCGCCAAATAGATCAAAGCCGATTTTAGGATACCGAGAATCAAAATACCTGCGATACAGCCGGAAACCTTACCAACACCACCGTTTTGTGAGATACCACCGATGGTTGCAGCAGCGATACCATCGAGTTCCCAGTTCAAACCGAGCTGAGGGTTACCAGCACCCGTACGACCAGCTGTCAATACAGCAGCCAAGCCGCAGAGCGTACCACACCAAGCGTAGATGGCTACGAGGTTTTTCTCCACTTTAACCCCTGCAACACGTGCGGCTTCTTTATTGCCGCCGATCGCATAAATGTTCCGTCCAAATCTGGTTTGGTTCAAAATAAACCATGCAATAATCGCAACAATGATGAAAATTAAAACATTGGAATGCAATTTATTGTCGAGCCAATTGGTTTTACCAAACCAGTTAAAATCTTCACCCAACTGAGATACAGGGTTACCTTGTGTAATTAAAAGAGCCAACCCGCGTCCTGCGGACATGGTACCTAAAGTAGCAATAAAGGGATGGATTTTTGTGTAAGCGACCAATGATCCGTTGATCAAACCGACGATACAACCTGTTGCCAATCCGATGAGCAAGCAGACGACACCCGGCAATTGGGGACCACCTGGAATGATTCTTGCAGAGTATGCCACGTTTTGAGCAAACATACCGGATACAACAGAGGACAAGGAGACAACCGAGCCCATGGAAAGGTCGATACCTTTAGAGATGATAACAAACATAACACCCATGGCCAGCAGACCAGGACCAACCTCCGATTGGAAAATGTTTGTCACGTTTTGATAGGTCAAGAAGAAGGCACTGTTCATCGCCAGTGTGGCAATACACATAACCACAATCAGACCAATGAGGATAACCCACATGCTGTTATCGCCCAAAATTTGACCAATGGACTTCTTTTCGTTACCCGATTTAATGGTGTGCGTGTTATCGAGCGTCATTGTTTTACCCCACCTTTTCTGTGTTAATTGTTGCCAAATGCATGATGTGATCCTGATTGAAATCCTTCCGATCGACAATACCCGTCATTCTGCCTTCATGCATAACGAGGATACGGTCGGCCATACCCATTACCTCTGGCATTTCTGAAGAAATCATGATGATGGCTTTTCCTTCAGCAGCAAGGTTCGTGATAATTGCGTGAATTTCTGATTTAGCACCGACGTCAATACCACGTGTTGGCTCGTCCACAATTAAAATATCTGGATTAGTCAACAGCCAGCGCGCGACCAAAACCTTTTGCTGGTTACCACCCGAAAGGCTTTGGATCAATGTCTTCCACGTCGGTGTTTTGATCGAAAGCTTACTGCCGTATTCAGCAGCTTCTTGACTCATGCGCTTATGATCCAGGACTCTCGTCGGCTTAACATAGGACTTAATATTCGCAATACTAATGTTGCTCAAAACACTAGATACAGGAACAATACCCGTCTTGCGGCGGTCTTCCGTCAAGAATGCAATTTTTTCATCAATCGCATCACTCGGACAAGTAATATTAAGTTTTCTTCCATCTTTATAAACAGCTCCAGAAGAAATCGGACGCATGCCGAAGATCGCTTCCATCAATTCTGTACGACCAGCACCAACCAGTCCGGCAAAGCCCAGGATTTCACCACGATGCAACTCAAAAGAGACATCCTCAAAAGCACCTGGAGAGCTCAAATGTTCAACTTTAAGAATGGTGTCGCCAATGGGGCATTCTACCTTCGGGAACATTGCATCAAGCTCGCGACCCACCATCATGCGAATCATGGACTCTGTTGTCAAATTGCTGATGAGATCTGTTCCCACAAAAGCACCGTCACGGAAAACCGTTGCTTCATCACAAATCTCAAAGATTTCATCCATCTTGTGAGAAATGTAAATGATGGCTTTACCTTGGGATTTAAGGCGACGAATAATATCAAAGAGTTTTGCTGTTTCACCTTCTGTCAGAGAAGACGTTGGCTCATCCATGATGATGACGTCTGCATCATAAGAAACAGCTTTGGCAATCTCGATCATTTGCTGTTTTGCAACCGTTAAATGACCGACTAAGGTACGCGGATCATCTGTCATACCAACTTCTCTCAGCAGTGCGACAGAATCTTCGTGCATTTTTTTCTTATCGAGAACAAAACCTTTTCTGGGCTCTCTGCCAAGCCATAAGTTATCACTAATGCTCCGCAAAGGCACGGGGTTTAGTTCTTGGTGAATCATAGAAACACCTTGTTGTAAGGCGTGAAGGGTATCGTGGACTTCGATTTCCTCGCCTCGTAAAATAATTTTTCCCGAATCCATCTTATTGATGCCAATGAGACATTTCATTAAGGTGGATTTACCAGCTCCATTTTCTCCCATCAAAGCATGGACTGTCCCGGGACGAACACGGAGGGTCACACCCTTCAATGCTTTAACGCCCGGAAATTCTTTTACGACGTCGAGCATTTCTAATACATATTCGCTCATGTCTGGTAACTCCCTTCCCGTTTGTTAAAGGCTAGGCATGAAGCCCAGCCTTTAACCGTCAACATATTTTCAAAGATTATTTTTTGTATTCTTTGTAGTTGGACTTGTCAACAGGTTCAAATGGGATGTCGATATTGGTTGGAACGTCTTTGCCTTCTGCGAACAGAACAGCAGCGCGGACAGCACCTTTACCTTGACCAACAGGATTTTGGAAGACAGAGAAAGCCATTTCGCCAGCTTCGATTGAATTCAAAGCGTCTGGTGTTGCATCGATACCGACAACAGGGATTGTAGCCAAATCCTTACCAGCAGCTTTGAGGGCAGCGATTGCACCCAGAGCCATTTCGTCGTTGTTGGAGATCACAACATCGAAAGGTTTGTTAGCGCCCAAGAAGGTTTGCATTTTGTTCTGAGCTTTTGCACGATCCCATTCAGCTGTATCTTCGTACACTTTGTTCACTTTAATACCAGCTTCTTCCAAAGCTTTGTATGCAGAATCGGTACGAGCGATTACGCTTTCGAGACCAAGCACACCTTGCAACATGACAACGTTCAATTCAGATTTACCATTGTCTTTTGCCCATTTAGCCAAGAATTCACCTTCGAATTTACCAGCATTGCGTTCGTCAGAACCAACATAAGCAGCTTTGCCAGCTTCTAAGGTCAAGGTTGGACGACGGTTTACGAAGACAACCTGTACGCCACGTGCAGCATCGATGATTTGTTGTGCACTATCTGTGTTTACCAAACCAACGATAATTGCTTTACACCCTTGGCTCACAAAAGTTTGAACGTTTTGAACCTGTGTATTTGCATTGTTGTTTGCATCAACGGTGATCAACTCAATACCCTGATGTGCGCCTTCTTCTTTAGCAGCAGTTTCCATGTAGGATAGGAATTGGTCACGAACAGGCATTGAAAAACCAACTTTATAACGGTCAGAAGCCTTTACATCACCCAAGCTGTCCACATACTCACCAGAATCACCACCGGAATTAGAAGGTGTTTCTGAGCCTGAAGCAGATGCGCTGGCACTTCCGCTAGAAGAGCCTGCTGGTTCGCTCGGTTTTGAGCCACCATTGCCACATCCGACCATTAATCCTGCGGCAACCACAGTTGCCATAGCAACAGTCAAAATCTTTTTCATTTTTACCTTTTCCTCTTTTCCTTTATTTTTACGTCTTTACGAGCATAAGCCCAAACGTAAAAGAATATGATGTGTGACAGATTTCACACACTTTGACAAGAGCCAAGTGATGATTGTTCGCCACCTTCGTATCTTGTCAAAAGCTTAGTTTATTTTACCGTCTCAATCGTCATAATGCAACATCAATCACTAAATTAATCCTGTTTAACTGTATAACTTGCATAAAAACCAGCCTTTGTCTTTTCTGATGCTTACAGACACTTGTGTTTGAACCCGCTGTTGTGTAAATAGATTGGTCGTTTGAAAAATTGCATTGAAATCTGCAATGTGCTTCGACGCCAAAAATAATGCTTGTATTTGCCAGAACGTTATGATAATATTTCTTGCGTTACTCAAAAAAAATAGGAGGTGTAAATATGGCAAAATGTGATGTTTGCGGTAAGGGCGTTTCCTTCGGACGGAAGATCAGCATTACCCGTTCTCAAGTTTCACGTCGTGCGCTTTCACAACAAAAACCAAATGTACGCCGTGTTCATGTTGTGCAAAACGGCACACCCAAAACAATGCATGTCTGTAGCAGATGCCTCCGTTCAGGCGCTGTTGAACGTGCTT
The DNA here is from genome assembly GCA_023420715.1 of Bacillota bacterium. GTDB lineage: Bacteria > Bacillota > Clostridia > Saccharofermentanales > Fastidiosipilaceae > JAEZVR01. The sequence goes on from JAEZVR010000098.1 coordinate 10,078, forward strand.
AGCACATGCAAGGCGTCGAATGCGTTAATGATCTTGTTTATGAGCAAAAAAGCGTTTGTTGAAAGACAAACGCTTTTTATTTACCCTCAGTTGGGAAAAAGGTAGCCACCCGAATGACCTGCCAATTATCCTGGAATTCATTGATATTCTGACGAACAATGGCAAAAGACCTCACGGACTCAGTGATAAACTCGTTATCCCCAATCCAAATCGCGATTTTACGTTTAGTTGGATCTACAATTTCTTCCCCTGTGTCCTGATGTCCCACGACACGGCGTGCAAAAACAACATCCCCGACTTTCAATTCACTACTGACCAAACTATTATTTGCGCTATTGAGAACGGTTTCTCGCGTCGTGCCGCTTTCCCATATTTCCGCCTCCGTTGCAGGCAAAGAAACCCCATTCACATAGGCTGCATTCCTCAACACGCCCAAAATGTCTATACCATCGGTTGAAATGCCACCTTTTAAATATCGGCTTTGATCGTAGGCTAGAGCCGCTTTGGCAAACGTTTCCGCATCAGTTTTTGGCGGCGGTTGATCCAACCCCAAAAGACGCACACCAGCATGCTGAATCCAGCCCTCTTTTAAATCTGGGAGTGCGACTCGATAGATGTCATTTTCTGCATAAAGGACATATAAAATCGTCCCTTGCTTCGCTTGAACCATCACATTCCCACTATATGCATGGGTCATAATATTGACATCAGCATCTGTCACAATCAGCCTCATATCGTACAGTGATGGCTCGATTGCACGCATATCCTTACTGACAGCCGCAGATGTCACGTATCCGGATTCTCCATTTAAGAGCTGGACATGATAGAAGGATGGTTTTTCAGTCAGTTGTTCATCCGAAACAGATTCTGGAAACAGTTGAACAGGCGTATTTAATAGAACTTGTGTGATGGGTTCACTTTTAATATCCGGTTCACGATATAAGGTAACAACGGATTGGCTAATGACGCGGACATCACTGCCATATATGCTATTTCTGTCTACATCCACTGGTCTTTGATCCAATGAATAGCTCATCAGTTTTTCCAGCACAAAAGGGCCTAACCAAAAAACGAAGAGCAGAATAATGCATAGACCGATCAACGGAAAGAGCCATATGGGCCGTTTATGCGCCTGGGATTCAGATAACACATTGAATCGGCTGACAAATGCCTTTTGTTGTCGCTCTGCCTCCTCCTGAGAAAGCTGATTTTCATAATGATACAACTTGGATGCCACATCTGAAGCGTTATCCATTTTGGCATAATCTTCTACAGAAACCTGATAATCTGCCTTGGGCTGTGACCAGTGGTCGTAACGTTGCCTACGTTTCATCTTGTCCTCCAAAGCACAAAAGTGTGCATAAAGCGACACAGTAATCTTTTTCATGAGATAAGGAAACACTCAAGGCAAAACCATTCAAACGTTCATAACAGAGACTTGCCTGACCAGCAAGCCGAACTTCCAATGCGCCCATGGCATCCGGCAAAATTTCAATCTGTTGAAAATCTGGACGATTTTTGCCACAAAGACCTGTACCAAGGGCCTTGCCTACGGCTTCCTTCAAAGCAAAGCGTCCACCTAAAAAGCGAATTTGCTCATGCCCGCTACGCTGTGCAAAAAGGGTTTGCTCTGCAGGCGTCAACAATCGCAAAACAGCCCTCTGTCCCCTTTTTTCGAGCATGCGCTGAATGCGTGGCAGATGGAGCAAATCAATGCCATTTTTTACCCTAAATGTTTGCATGGTCTTGCCTATTTTACAGAAGGTCGTTTTAGGTCTTGCCAATTAAACGTAACCATATCGTACCAATCAAAAATTTTCGAAGCAAATCGCTCACCATAGCGCTCACTAAGTCCTTTTAACTGATAACTGGTCGTCATTAAAGTCGCTAATCCTGCCTGATGACGAACAGAAAGGAGATCCAACCAAAGATTAACGCCCTGTTCTCCTTCTAGATGTTCAAACCCAAAATCATCAATGACTAAGGCATCCACTTTTTTAAATAAATCAATTCTTTGGCTGAGTGCTCTTAAACGATTGAGATCTGGTTGAAAACTTCTAGACAAGATTTGACGTTGATTCATTGTATCCATGATCTCAGCGGCAGAGACAAAGCATGCCGGAACCCATTCCGAATCATGCCATAATTGCTCGCACAGCACATTTGCCAAGAAAGATTTTCCCGTTCCTGGTTTTCCCAAAATGATCCATTCACTTCTTTGAGGATCTTTTCCCCAAACTTTTCGCAAATGGCGGTGTATTTTGAGATATTGTTCTTTTGGCGATAAGCCATGACTTTTATCCGCCGAAAACAGACTCAGTCGATAGGTTTGCAAGCAATCTGGATAAGGCACATTCGACATCAGATACTGATATAAACGCCGCTTATAAAAGATGCGCACACAGGTGCAAATTTCACCCATCCGAACACCTTTATCATTGCAAAGTGGACAATAGGGAGAAAATAGATCTTCTTCTGGCGGCAATTGATGCTGATCTAAAAAACTGGAAAGTTCTTTTTTTGCTTGATGATAGACGTGCAAAGCAGCTGTTTTTTCTCGACTATCCTGCCACAGATCTGGCTTACTGTACGCCATGTCAATCAAAGCGACAGCTGTTTGGCGCACATGCTTTTCTAGATCGGCATAGCTCGGATACGCTTGTAGAATGGCTGCTTTTTGAGCCTGAGCCTGCTGTTGTTTTAGCGAAACAGCAGCTGACCAATCCGCTTTTGCAGATTCCAAAACATCTTCAAGCCACAGCATCGCTCAATCCTCCAGAGATTCAATATTCACGAGCAAGGCATCGAAATCTGCCTGCGTATAAGTTCGCTCTTCGTAAGCACGTTTGGCACGGTCGGATCTACGAACTGGATGATGATTCGTTTGTTTCGGGCGACTTTCTGCTGCTAGAATATCAGCCATCGTCTGTAAACCTGCCAAATGCCATTTTTCCAAAATGCGATGGACGTAATTCAACTGAGGCCTGGCTGCGCCGCCAAGCTTATCCAAAGCCAGCTGAATGACCGCCTCGTCATACCCCCAATCGTCCATCCAAATTTTAACCGCCTTTAAGTCGGCCTCAATAACTTGTCGACCTAAAGCTTTTGCCACCTTCTTAGCCATGCGACGCAATGCAGCATTTTCGTTCAAAAAAGCATCTAAATCCGCAAATGACACAATGCCTCTTAAATGCCAAGCTTCGGCAATGCTTGCCGCATAACTCACGACCAATTTATTTCGATTCGCACAGTCTTGAATCAAGGCATAAATAACCCCATCTTCAAACTGATATTGAAATTTCATTTTATCGATTAAATCCACCCACCCGCGGTTTAAGATACCGCTAAAAAATGTTTTAGCAATAGAATCGATTACTGCTTTTAATTGACCTCTCAAAACATCGTATTGGCCTTTTTTCTCTGCATGCACTTCCGCTTGCCGCTCAAGCTGACTTTGATGAAGGTCTCTTAAATCTGCCAAGACAATCTGTCCTGCATCATCCTTGATCAAACCGAGTTCAACCAGAGATTGCCAGGCCAGTTTAAGCGCCTCTCCTTTGAGTTGACAGCGCACCAAGTAAGATTGGTCATCCAGTTGTTCCCCGCGTAAACTGGCACGTTGTAGAAAAAGGTAGAGTTTAACGGCATCGCCGCTGAGGCAACTAAAATAGTCATCCACAAAAAAAGCTGGTATATCGAGCTGCTCAAACAAATAATGTGAGGCTTTAGTGACTTTCATGAACGCTCCCATTTACGAAATGTTTTTATTATATCACGTGGCCTACGCTGCGTATCTCCTAACCGTTATCCGGAGAATTAAAAAGGGTTCCCTCCAACCCTTGGAGCGAACCCTTCTGTTTAAAGATTATTGAGGCGATTAAACTCGGTATTATGCCTCTTTGCCTGCCATACGCAGATAGCTCTTATAACGATATTCTGCATCTTTTCTGGCTTTTTCGAGCATCTTGGCCGCAACTTCCTTATCGTTTTTCTTGGCCAATGAGGTGTAGCGGACTTCTTTCATTAGGAAGGCTTCTAACTCATCATACTTAGGTTCTTTGGAATCTAAGGTGAAAGGATTCTTGCCCTGCTCTTCCAGACGTGGATCGAAGCGATACAGATGCCAATAACCACATGCAACTGCATCACGTTCACGCTCTTGACCAAAGCGCAAGCCACCTTTAATACCGTGATTAATACAAGGCGCATAGGCAATGACCAAGGATGGGCCTTCGTAAGACTCTGCTTCCAAAATGGCTTTTAAGGTTTGTGTCTGGTTTGCGCCCATGGCAATTTGTGCGACATAGACATAACCATAAGACATTGCCATCATACCCAAGTCTTTTTTGCGGATATTTTTACCACCGGCAGCAAACTGAGCAACAGCACCTGTTGGTGTTGATTTGGACGCCTGACCACCTGTATTAGAGTAAACCTCTGTATCAAAGACCAAGACATTGACATTTTCACCAGAAGCCAAAACGTGATCCAAACCACCGTATCCAATGTCATAAGCCCAGCCGTCACCGCCGAGGATCCACGTGGAACGCTTGCTGAGATAGGCTTCATTCTGAACAATGGTATCGACCAATTGTTGAACCTGTGCATCATTTGTTTTGATCTGCTTAACCGCTTCTACCAAGGTTGCACCGGCTTGAACCGTTTTATCATTGTCATCTTTTTCGCTCAACCAAGTTTCGACAGCTGGTTGAAGATCAGAAACAGATTCTGCCAAATGCTTAACATCACGTGTCAAACGATCTCTCAGAACCTTAGCTGCCAAATGCATGCCCAACCCGTGTTCAGCATTGTCTTCAAACAAGGAGTTTGCCCAAGCTGGACCACGGCCAAACTCATCTGTTGTATAGGGGTTACTTGGCGCAGAACCACCCCAAATCGAGGAACAACCTGTGGCATTCGAGATTTGCATCCGGTTGCCGAATAATTGCGTGACCAATTTAGCATAAGGTGTTTCACCACAACCGGCACAAGCGCCCGAGAATTCCAAATATGGCAATTCAAACTGACTGCCCTTGATCATATTTTTCTTCATTGGGTTCGCCTTGCGCGGCAAGCGAATCATGTATTCCCAATTGTCTGCTTCATCGAAGTGTTCTTCGAGTGGCATCAACACCAGCGCTTTTTCTTTAGCTGGACAGGTTTGTACACAAGAGGCACAGCCTGTACAGTCAAGTGCAGAAAGCTGAATGCGGAATTTGTATTGATCATATGGCTTCATGCCGTTGATGACTTTTGCAGTTTCCGGTGCTTGAGCGGCTTCTTCTTCTGTCAACAAGAAGGGGCGAATAACCGCATGCGGACAGACCAGCGAACATTGGTTACATTGAATACAATTTTCGGGCAACCAAATCGGGATTGTTGTTGCGATCGCACGTTTTTCATATTGGCTGGTTCCCATTGGGAAGTGACCATCTTCACGATCAACAAACATACTCACTGGCAGGCTATCACCGTTTTGGGCATTCATGACATCTGCAATATCTGCAATGAAGTCAGGCACATCGCGTTTAATCGGTGCATCATCTTTGGCGTTTTTCCATTCGGCAGGTACCGTCACCTGAACGATGTTATTGACACCGGCATCCACAGCACCATTATTCATGTTGACAATCTCATCACCCTTATGGCCATAAGATTTCAAAATTGCTTTTTTCATGTGCCCAACAGCTTCCTCAATCGGAATAATATTGGTCAACTTGAAGAAAGCGGCCTGCATCACCGTGTTGGTGCGATTGCCAAGACCTAATTCTGTGGCAATGTGAACAGCATCAATAATATAGAACTGAATCTCTTTTTCAGCCAAAGTACGCTTCATATCAGCGGGTAAATGCTCGCCAATCTCATCAGCTTTCCAAAGTGTATTGAGCAAGAATGTACCGCCTGGTTTGAGCGCACTCAACATATCGTATTTAAAGACATAAGACTGGTTAGAACATGAAACGAAATCAGCCTTGCTAATGAGGTAGGGCGAATGGATGGGTTTAACACCAAAGCGCAAGTCAGACATGGTAACCCCACCTGACTTTTTGGAGTCATAGGAGAAATAGGCCTGTGCATACATATCGGTGTTGTCGCCGATGATCTTAATCGAGTTTTTATTGGCACCAACGGTACCGTCAGAACCCAAGCCCCAGAAACGGCAACTGGTTGTACCTTCGTCTGCCATATCTGCAGTTTCTTCAACTGGCAAAGACAAATGCGTCACGTCATCGATAATTGAAAGCGTAAAGCCTGTCTTAGGCTGATCACTGCGCAGGTTTTTAAAGACAGCCAAAATATCATCCGGCGTCGTATCTTTTGAGCCCAAGCCAAAGCGACCACCAACAATTTGAGGTGCATTTGCCATGCTTGCGCAAGCTGCAACAACATCCAAATAGAGAGGCTCACCAATTGCACCGGGTTCTTTTGTGCGGTCGAGCACTGCAATTTTTTCAACGGACTTAGGCAGCGCTGCCAAGAAACGATCTGTCGCAAATGGACGATACAAGTGAACATTGACCAAACCGACATGTTCGCCACGAGCGTTTAAGAAGTCGACCGTTTCCATCACGGTATCGCAAATTGCACCCATTGCCACAATCACACGATCGGCGTTCGGATCACCATAGTAGTTAAACAACTGGTAATCGCGTCCTGTCAATTGGTTCATTTCGTGCATGTATTTTTCCACAATAGCAGGGATCGCCAAATAGTAAGGGTTGCAGGCTTCGCGTGCCTGGAAGAAAATATCTGGATTTTGCGCGGTACCACGCTGAACAGGCGTTTCCGGATTTAAAGAACGCTTGCGGAAAGCTTGTAAAGCATCATAATCCACCAAGCTTGCAAAATCTTCGTATGATTGAACTTCAATTTTTTGAATTTCGTGTGATGTTCTAAACCCATCGAAGAAATGCATAAAGGGCACACGGCCTTTAATGGCTGCCAAATGCGCAACAGCAGCCAAATCTGTGACCTCTTGAACACTTGATGAGGCCAATAAAGCAAAACCGGTTTGGCGAGCGGACATCACGTCTGAATGATCGCCAAAAATAGACAAAGCATGAGATGCCAATGCACGTGCTGAGACGTGGAAAACGCCGGGCAACAATTCACCAGCGATTTTGTACATGTTGGGGATCATTAACAACAAACCTTGGGAAGCTGTATAGGTGGTTGTCAGTGCCCCAGTTGCCAACGAACCATGAACGACACCCGCTGCGCCGCCCTCGGACTGCATTTCGATCACATCTACAGTGGTGCCAAAAATATTTTTCCGGCCAGCCTGTGCCCATTGATCCACATGATCTGCCATCGGGGACGAGGGCGTGATAGGGTAGATCCCGGCGACCTCGGTAAACGCATAGGAGGTATAAGCAGCTGCTTCATTACCATCCATGGTCTTGAAAATCTTTGTTTTCGCCATATTTCTCTCCTTTTTTGTGCACTTTATCAGGTTTCCCTTCAAAAGCTAAACAGATGTTGTAAGTATAGCACAGTTTTTTTGTTCGACGCACGACAATCCCCTTGCATCAGCAGCCAACTCTGTGCAAACGCTACTTATTGTTATAGTCAACTTTTCATCGCTGTGAAGTGACATCTATCACGATTCAGTCAATTCACCGTCCGAACTCGGTTCCACCTGATCTGGAAAGGTATCATATGCATGTATTGGTATATGCGTAACCGCATTGCGCGACATCACATTTTCCACACGTGCTTTTGCATCCGTCAACAACTTCGGCAATTCGGTAATATCTGGCAGATAATTTGATGGATTTGCAATGCCCAAATTAATCGGTACCGGATGATCTAAATTGCGCATGGGATCATTGCTGATCCGATTCTTATGATTGTAATAGGCAATATAGCCTGCATCACGGATACGGGCTTTTTGATTCGGTTGCTTTTCGATGGTCACCGTTGCAAAAAGTCCATCCTCTGCATAACCATTTGAATCCTCCGTGCTAAAAGTCTGATCAGACAAGAAATTGCCAACAGAATAAAAACACAGCATATTATGGGAACCATCCTCAGAAGGCACCGTTTCGATCGGATTAATCACATGAGGACCACAAGCGAAAACCAAGTCTACACCTTGATTTGCCAAAAACTGCGCATACCGCCTATCCCACGGTGCTGGATTCGTGCTGTATTCTCTACCCCAATGCATGATAAAAACGAGCAAATCTGGCGATGCTGCCTTCATTTCTTGAATCCGCTGAGCCATTTTTTCTTTTGAAGCAGTCGTAAAATCCTCTGGTGTGGTTTGCTGACTAAAGCTATCAATCAAAGCCACATCTTCTTCTGACATCGGAATGCCATTTAATCCAGGTGTTTCTCGATGCTCGCCTTGCCGAACCGTTTCATACGTATAAGCGCTGATGGCCACCTTAATGCCGTTCAGATCTTTCAATAAAAACGTTGGATCATCCACAGATTTGCGCGAACCGACGGTATCCATGCCCATACCTTGAATGACGGCATTCGTCCGCTTAATCCCAGCTGTTCTGCGATCCAACATGTGATTGTTTGCCGTAATCGCACAGTCAAAACCTGCATTTTTTAAAGCCTGGGCAATTGCGTCTGGCGCGGCAAATAGCGGATAACCCGAAAAACCCGATTCCGCCAACGTCCCTTCCATATCAAATATGGCGTAATCTAATTTCTCGGCTTCTGGTGCAACATACTTAAACATGTAATCGTAGTTATATGTACCGTCTGGTTGTTCCCCACCATTCAAAACCGCATCGTGCATCAAAATATCACCAACCATCCCGATTCTGGCCACACGTGATTTTTCTGGTTCAGTCGGCGCAGATGTTGTAGATGATGTCACTTGCGGAACAGATTCGACGGCGACCGCCTGAGACCCTGACGCAGCCCACTCCGCACGCGGCGGAATTAAATTCTGACATCCAGTCAATAAAAAAAACCCGATAAACGCCAACACGGACAGGGTTTTGCCTAATCGTCGTATTTTTCGCCAAAAACTGCTCTTTTCCATCTGAATGACCTCACTTAGGACTTAACATGACATCGTTTTACTATTTTACCATCCAAAAAAACAGATCTATATTGTGATTTGACACCTTGACGCCCATTTTTTCTTTTTCTAATCTCATATTATTAGCCTCTACTTGTATGGATTAGCAGAACCAAATTCAGGTTTGCATCATCGGGTACATTGGCCCAGACTTTGGAAAGACGAAAGGAAATGATTATGAAAAAACTCTTGAGCAGCAGCCTTGCGATGCTGACCCTCCTTGGCTTATTGGTCAGCTGTGGTGCGCCAAAAGCTTCAACAACGAACACCACCAGCGAATCTTCACCGGCATCATCCAGCGCTTCAGAATCAAAAGCAGCCACATCAGATCAGCCAGATGTCATTCATATCAGTGCACATAAAGGCCCAACCGCAATCGGAATGGTCAAATTAATGGCCGATCAACAACAGTCATCCAGCAAAAAATATGACATTAATATTTTGGCTAGCGTGGACGAGGTCGCACCCAAACTGGCAAAGGGGGAACTCGATATCGCCGCCATCCCAGCCAACCTCAGTTCTGTTCTATACAATAAAACCCAGCAGATTCAAGTCATGGCCATCAACACGCTCGGCGTACTCTACATGATCGAAGCTGGGGAAAACGTCAAATCCGTTTCCGATTTGAAGGGGAAGACCATTTATGCCCCTAACAAAGGCGCTACCCCAGAATATGTTTTACGCCATGTTTTAAAAAGTAACCAATTAGATCCAGACAAAGATGTCACCATCGAATTTAAAACTGAACCTGCAGAATGCATTGCTGCACTCAATGCCAATCACGATGCCGTCGCCATGTTGCCTCAGCCTTTCGTCACGGCTGCTGTCGCAAAAAATAAAAATTTCCATGTGGCCTTGGATATGACCAAGGAATGGGATGCCATTCACCAATCTAGCGACAAGCCTTCTGCTCTCGTAACCGGTGTCGTGGTAGCCCGCAAAGCATTTATCGAAGAACATCCAGATCTTGTTCAGACCTTTTTAGAAGATTACAAAGCATCTACGAGCTTTATTAATGAACAAATTGATGAAGCTGCCAAACTTGTCGGGTCATTTGACATTGTCCCAGAAGCCATTGCCAAAAAAGCCATTCCCGCTTGCAACATCACCTACATCGATGGCCAAGAGATGAAGGATAAACTCTCTGGTTATTTATCTGTTCTGCATTCGGAAAATCCGAAATCTGTTGGCGGAAAATTGCCCGATGATGGCTATTACTACCAAGCAAAATAATCAGACGTTACGACACATGCGCCGGTGTGAACACATCGGCGCTTTTATTCACTGACCATGCAGTTAAAAAAACATTTCCCCATCATTTTAGCCAGTCTATTTTGGCTCTTCATTTGGCAGGTTGCCAGTCATTTATTTGCACACACACCTGTTTCGATTCTCATCGTATCGCCCATTCAGGTTGTGATTCATTTGTGGCATCAACTCGCCACATCTGCCTTTTGGTTTGCTGTTTTTACATCTACCTTGCGGATTTTAACCGGCTATGCGATTGGATTGATCAGCGCATTGATCTTGGCCTATTTGAGCCATCGTTCTAAGCTGATTCACCTTTTGCTTAAGCCTCTAATGACCACCATTAAAACCATTCCCGTGGCCTCTTTTATTATTCTTGTTTTAATTTTTTTCAATACCCAACAGCTGGTTTTAATCATCTCCATGCTCATGGTATTGCCAATTTTTTATGTGCAAATATTACATGGACGCCAGGCTGTCGATCCGCAATTGTTGGAAATGGCCCAGATCTTTGCCTGTAGCCGGATAAACAGATGGCGATACATCCTCTGCCCAGAACTCAAAACTCATTTTATGGCCGCTTCTACTGTGGCCTTAGGTCTCGTCTGGAAAGCAGGGATCGCCGCTGAGGTGATTGGACTTGTCAGCGGTTCCATTGGGGAAAAATTACAACAATCCAAATTGTATTTTGATATGCTGGATCTCTTTTCGTGGACGATTGTCATCTTAATCCTAAGCGCCCTCAGTGAATGGATGATTTCAAAACTCTGGAAGACATGCTTTAACTTAATCACAAAAGCACCACCTAAAAATCGAAAAATACATACCCGTCAGACACAAAAATCAACACTGCCAACTTGTATTCAATTCATTTCAGTCTACAAGCAATATGACGAGCAGCCTGTTTTAGAAAATCTTCAATTAAACATTCCTATTGGCGCAACACGCGTCCTCATGGGAGAATCCGGCGTCGGTAAAACAACCCTGACCAAGCTGCTCCTAAACCTGATTCAACCGACGCAAGGCCGAATAGAGGGTCTTGAAACACTCGATAAAAGCGCTGTCTTTCAAGAAGATCGACTCTGTGAATCCCTATCTGTTTGGACCAATCTCAAAATGGTCTGCCCAAATCTATCTTTTTCAGAGGCAGAAAAGGCACTCTCTAAAGTTGGATTAGGTGGTATCTGCGATCAAATCGTTCAAACCTTATCGGGTGGCATGAAACGGCGAGTCAGTCTTATCAGGGGATGTTTGGCAGAGGCAGATTGTTATATCTTAGACGAGCCATTCAAAGGTTTAGATGTTGAAACAAAACGTCAGGTCATCCAATTCGTCAAACAACAGCTACGCGACAAAACTGTCCTCTTGATCACCCATGATCATCAGGAAGCCGCCTGTTTTTGTTTACCAGAAAACATTATTCATTTAGATCGCCTAAAACCCGGTGTTCCGACCAGTCCGTCACTTGACGAATAACACGAGCTGGATTCCCGCCGACAATCGTGTCGGAAGGCACATCTTTAGTCACCACACTGCCACCTGCAACGACGACTCGATCTCCAATCGTTACACCGGGCATCACTTTTACCCCACCGCCAAACCACACCTGATTCCCCACTTTAATCGGCAAAGCTTTTTCTAAAAAGGTTGACCGTTCATCTGGATGAACCGGGTGAACAGCCGTATAAAAGCCACACTGGGGACCGATCATCACATCATCTCCAAATTGGATTCGGGCGGCATCCAAGAAAACGGTTTGATAATTGGCAAAAAAGCGATCACCGACCTCAATCTGATACCCATAGTCACAATAAATGGGTGCAAAAATACCTACATCTTCACCAATCTTGCCGAACAATTTTTTTAAAAGCGCGACCTGCCCAGATGTATCCGAGGGAAAAAGTTGATTAATCTGCTGACAAAGTGCCTGGGCTCGAAAACGCTCTGCCACCAAATCCGGATCGCCTGGAAAATAGAACTGTTGTTGCATCATCTTCTCTTTTTCGGTCATGTTGTCCTCCGTTTTTGACTGCGATACTGAGCTGGCGTGGCATCCATCATCTGTTTAAATAATCGACTGAAAACAAGTGGGTTTTGGTAACCACATTGCCCTGCAATTTCGGTAATCGACAACGAGGTTAAATCCAAGAGTTCGCATGCATAAGACACTCTAAATTGGTTCAAAAACTGTTTAGGCGTCGTTTCTAAAATCTCTTTAAATAGTGTGTGCAAATAGGTGCGATCAATCCCAACTGCTTGGGCAATTTTTTCGATGGTAATCGCTTCGTGATAATGGGTTTGGATATATTTAATCGCTTCTTCTAAGTAGGGTGACTTAAAGGGCAATTTTTGCTGGTATACCCGGGAATGAGAAGTACAAAGGAGGGCAAAAAATTCATATAAATAACCTTGGAGACGATATCGCGCCGATTTAAGCCGAACGTCACAACTCAACATATTGAAGATGAGCATTTCCATATCTGCACGACAATCGTGCGTAAAAACCAATTGGTTTTTACCCAAACCTAAATCCGCCAAATAAACTGGCGCCTGTTCTCCTGAAAAACCGACCCAGACATAAGTCCATGGATCAACCGCATCAGCCTGATACCAAGTCGAAACCCCAGGTTCAATTAAAAAGCCTTGTCCGGCCGAAAGTTTATAGGTATTTCGTCCAACCTGATAAACCCCTTGTCCACTTAAAATATAGTGAAATAAGTAATGGGTTCGAACCGCAGGGCCAAATTGATGTTTTGCCCAACATTTGGCATATCCGCAAAAGCCAAACGAAACATCTTTAAAAAAATCATCGTATACCTTTAAGACCTGATCATCTTCCATTTTTCACATCCATCGATCTCTTAATCATCCAAAACGTTAAATCATTTTTGTTGATTTTGTCTAATTTTACATTCTAATTCAACAAAATGTCTGTAAGTTCCAACTAAAAAATCTACTGTTCCCATTTGATGCGTTGCTAATTTTTAACCAGATTAACACGAAACAACGTATCAAGAAGGAGGAACGTATGACTGTGGATCAAAAACCAATGTATCAAACCGTTTCTACCCGAGCCAAGTATTGTTTTGGTATTGGGGCCATTGGGAAAGATGCAATCGTCAATTTGGTCAGTGTCTTTTTAATGCTATATCTGACCGACACCCTATATCTTTCGCCGGCATTTGTCGGTACCCTTTTCTTCATCGCCCGTATTTGGGACGCCTTCAATGATCCGATGATGGGCATGATTGTAGACAACACACGCTCCAAATATGGCAAATTCCGTATTTGGTTAGTGGTCGGTACCTTGCTGAATGCCATTGTCTTTGTCCTGATGTTTACCAGTTTGGGCTTGAGCGGTACCTCTTTGTATGTTTATATTGCCATTATTTATATTCTATACGGCATGACCTACACCATTATGGACGTGCCCTATTGGTCCTGGTTACCAAACTTAACCAATGATCCGCACGAACGTGAAAAAGTATCGGTTATTCCCCGTTTTTTTGCATCATTTGCAGGCTTCCTCATCGCCACCTTTGGACTTGGCATCTTAAAATGGTTTAATGATCGTGCAGGTGCACCGAGCAATCGCAGTGAAATCGGGTTTACCCATTTTGCCATTGTCGTTGCCATTCTGTTCATCGTCACCATCGGCATTACCGTTTTGAATGTAAAAGAAAAATCAACCCTCGGTACAAAAGCAACCAAAACCAGTTTTAAGCAAGCTTTCCATATCATCATTAAAAACGACCAATTGGTCAGTTTTATCGGCCTCTTGCTCACCTTTAATTTAGCAACCCAAATTGTCAAAAGCTTTGCCGTCTACTACTTTAAAGATGTCATCGGAAACGAGTGGCTGTATTCCATCTTTGGATTTGCATGGGCAGCTGAAATGGTCGGACTCATTGTTTTCCCTCGCGTCGCTCGCCTCATGCCTCGCCAAAACGTCTATGCTTGGTCTTGTGGACTTGTCGTCTGTGGCGTCGCCATCCTCGGCATTGCAGGACTTGTTCTCCCCCAAAACCTCATCATTCTCATTATTGGATGTGCCATGATGGCGCTTGGTTCTGGCATGTCTCTTGGTGTCACCACCTGCTGTATTGCTGATGTCATTGATTATGGTGAAGTTAAATTTGGCGTTCGCAATGAATCAATCACCTGCTCTTCTCAAACCTTCCTCATGAAACTTGCCATGGCCGCTGCAGGTGGATTAACAGGCGTCGGTCTGCAAGCTGTCGGATACAATGCCAAACTCACACAACAAGCTGCATCTACGGTATCAGGTATTCGTTTCTTCACGATCGTATTGCCCATTATTTTTGCAGCACTCAGTTATTTCATCTATCACAAATCTTATCAGCTGAAAGGAAAAAAACTCGAAGAAGTCGCCATTCAGCTCAACCAAAAACATGCTATGGATAACGAGGCATAAATATGGCAATCCATTTTTTTGAAAATCAAGGTGTTTTTCATCTGACGAATGCGCATCTATCTTACATCCTGCACATTTTGCCAAACGGACATTTAGGACAACTCTATTTTGGCAGTGCCATCCCAATAGATGAAGATTACCGCTATCTCTTTGAAGGGGCACCACGCCCAATGACCACCTATGTGTTCGAAGGGGATACCCAATTTTCGCTCGAGCACACCCGAGAAGAATATCCCGTTTATGGTCATTCAGATTATCGCTCAGGGGCTTGCCGCGTGGTACAGCCAAATGGTGCATCTATTTTAAATTTAGAATATGTGTCCCACATGATCCAACATGGGAAACCCGCCTTGCCTGGACTTCCCGCCTGCAGAGCCACCCAAGCCGAAGCACAAACCCTGGAAATTCTGCTCAAAGATCAGGTGAGCGGCCTAAAGATTACATTGTCCTACACAATCTACGAAGAACTGCCCATGATCTGCCGCCACGCTGAATTCAAAAACGATGGTGTAAACACCCTGCGATTGCAAAAAGCTTTCAGTTTGGCATTGGATTTACCAGACGACAACTGGTTATGGCATGAATTTGTTGGAGCTTGGAGCCGAGAAAGACATTTATTTAAAAGACCTTTAACGCCAGGTATGACAGCCATTGGCTCCACCCGCGGGCATTCTTCGCATCAATTTAATCCATTTGTCTGCCTAACACGCAGCCATACGACAGAACATACTGGACAAGCCATTGGATGCAGTTTTGTTTATTCAGGGAACTTTTTAATTCAAGCTGAGGTCGATGCGTATCACACCACCCGCTTACTGTGTGGCATTCATCCGGAAAACTTTGAATGGGCACTCCGCCCTGGTGAATCTTTTGTGACGCCAGAAGCCGTTTTAGGCTATAGTACACAAGGTCTAAATGGCCTTAGCCAGGCCTTTCATAACCTGATGCGCAACCACCTCAGTCGAGAACCTTGGGGAGAAATGGTACGTCCACTCTTGGTCAACAACTGGGAAGGCACCTATTTCGATTTTACGGAAGAAAAACTATTGGGTATTGCACAAAAAGCAAAAGATTTGGGATTAGAACTCTTTGTTTTGGACGACGGCTGGTTTGGGGAACGAACGCACGAAAAAGCCGGGCTGGGCGACTGGTGGCCAAATACCAAACGACTTAAAAATGGCATTGCCGGCCTGTCACAAAAAATCCGCGCCTTAGGTTTGAAATTCGGATTATGGTTCGAGCCCGAAATGTGCAATCAAGATTCAGATCTTTACCGCAACCATCCAGATTGGATCTTACAAACTCCAGGCTATTCCGCCTCACACGGACGGCATCAATACGTCTTAGATTTTTCTCGCCAAGAAGTCATCGACTATATCTATCAATTGATGGAACAAGTCATTCGAGACGGCGAACTGGACTATATCAAATGGGATATGAATCGCTCCCTGAGTGAAGTCTATTCAACTGCTTACCCTCCACATCAACAAGGGGAGATCTTTCACCGGCATATTTTGGGGGTCTACCAGCTCCATCAACGTCTGCTAGACAGTTTTCCACAGCTCCTCATTGAAGGCTGTTCTTCTGGCGGTGGTCGCTTTGATCCTGGCATGCTCCCCTACTGCCCTCAAATCTGGACAAGTGATGATACCGACGCCATCGAACGCCTATTCATTCAACACGGCACCTCCTATGCCTATCCCATTTCCTGCATCGGAGCCCACGTCTCGGTATCGCCCAACCATCAAGTCTTACGGCATACACCGCTATTTACACGTGCTGCAGTTGCCCTGTTCGGCACATTTGGCTATGAATTGGACTTAATGCAGCTGTCAGATGATACTTGTCAAATCATTAAAAGAGAAATGATTTGGGTGAAAATTTGGCGTTGTATGATTCAGCATGGTCAGTTTACCCGCTTGCGTTCACCTTTTGAAGGAAATGACGTGGCTTGGGCAGCAATGGATTTAACAAAAAGTAAAGGGGTAGTCGGTTATTACCGCATCCTCAATCGGATCAATGATCGGTTTGATCGACTCCCTTTACCCATGCTTAACGATATGGAGAAGTATCGCATTTGTGAAGTTGCAGAAGATTTTTCTGAAGAAAGACCTATTGGTCAATATTCGGGTAAAACCCTAAAAGAAATCGGTATCCTCTTATCTGATCCGACGGCTGGTGAAATCAGCAAATATGCAGGGCGTCTGCCAACAGACTTCTATGCACGCCTGTTCACCATAGAAAAAATCGCCTAGGATTGCTATTTTTACCTGCATCCCTCGCCAAAATAGCGGGGGATGTTTTACTCGGCTTTACACCGCCAGGCTTTAATACTTGGCACGTCATGCAATCGCTTAGCCACAAATGCCACTAACAGACATTTTAAAAGATCGCCTGGGAGAAAAATCAGAAAACTGTTCACAAGCAGCGGCCATAATACAACCGTTTTGTGTAAGTAAAATTCTGAAATCAAGGCCAAATAACCAACACCGATCGCATAAATGGGCACCAGACCCAATAAACCGGCTCCTACATATTTTAGCCAGTGATGTCCACCTTTTTGATCGACAGCATCTGATTTAAACCTTGTGCAGGCAGCTGACACATAG
>JAEZVR010000104.1 GCA_023420715.1 Bacillota bacterium
GTCCTCACCATTGTGACGACCTTTAATTTCTACCAAAGGTGTTTCTGGCAGCAAATAATCGAGCATCTTTACAACGGCATTGGCACTGCCTCCCGTGTTGTTGCGCAAATCAAAAATCACCTGTCGAACACCCTGTTTAACCAACTGATCCATCTGGGCAATAAAATCGACATCCACATGGTCTGTAAAGCCGGAAATGGCGACATAGCCTGTATTGGCATTAATTTGCTTGCTCTTAACGATCTCCTGATGAATGACCGCACGTGTTAGCGTAAAATCATATTCTTTTTGATCTGATGGACGATAGACAGTGACTTTAACACTGGTTCCAGACTGACCTCTGACCATGTTGACGAGTGTTTCAGTCGTAATCCCATCTTCAAGTTTTTCACCGTTTACTGACACAAAAAGGTCACCCACCTGCAAGCCTGCCTGACTTGCTGGACTCTGAGGGGTAATTTCGATAATTTGCACACCACTGCCCGCAACCTTGCTGACAGTGCATCCAATACCTGCATATTTTCCAGATTGACTTTCTAGAATAGAAGCCCATTGCTTGGCGTCCATATAATACGTATGCGGGCTATCCAATTGCTGCGGAAAACCAGCCGTCAAGGCATCGAGCAACTCATCCGTCTTTAACGTCCGATAATAATTTTGTTGCACCGCCTGAATGGCTTGCTGCAGCTTTTGCAAACTGCGCTGTGCCGCCTCAGATGAATCATTAATCTGAATACGAATGCCATCTTCTGTCACATCATGCCCAATCTTTTGACGCCCCAAATGATGGCCAAAACCAAGACCAATCCCAAAAATAATCACACCAATCAACACCGACCTAACCGCACGAAAAGGTCGGGCAGATTTGCTATTTGAAGATGCATCCATCTCTGGCTGTCCCTGAACAGCAGCCGCTGTCTGTTGTTTTTGCTGATGGTGCCAAACCGCTTGTGGCGAAGCGGTTAGAATTGCCCCCTGTGGATGTGGCACGCCAATTGATTTTGGCGGAATATAAGGCAATCCCATCTGACCAGGAATAGCGGATGGTGAAACACCATTTTCAGGTAATGTATCTTGCGTCTGTTTTTCGGACTGATTGGACATAAAAAACCCCACAAAAAAGGGGCAGCCCAGGTCGACTGCCCCGTCGAACGAACTTATTCTGATAAATTCCGAATGTAATTATAGGAATTGACGGTCTTCCCATAAATGGCATATTCAAAATGCAAATGAGAACCCGTGGATGCGCCTGTACTGCCGACACGACCAATTAAACTACCGGCTTCCACGTGAGCGCCGACACTCGTTTCCACATATTTCATATGTGCGTAGGTCGTCGATGTGCCATCCCCATGATCGATGGTGACGTAATTGCCATATCCCGACTTATGGGACGTATAATTTTGCCCCTGATAAGATTTATCTGCAATAACGACAGTGCCAGCCTTTGCTGCCCGAATGGGTTCACCAAAATTCGCATTAAAATCTGTCCCATAATGGAAGCCATCTTTAGCACCTGTTATTGGATGAACACGCGGACCATACGGCGAGGTGACATAATGGAAGCCCCATAATGGATTGAGCAATTTACCCCCTGTTGCCGGTGGTGGTAACTCTGGTGATCCACCCGTGTTTCCGGACTGATTGCCGCCATTGTCCTTATTTTTTTTAGCTTCTTCCGCCGCTTTTCGCCTTGCCGCTTCTTCTGCACGGCGTCTGGCTTCTTCCGCTTCCCGCGCTTTGCGTGCCTGTTCTTCATAGAAGGCTTTCAACCGAGCTTCTTCTGCATTCAAGTGATTGCGGACTTCTGCTTCTTGCTGTTCCCCGACCACCACGGCTTTGCGAATTTCTTCGGCCTTTTGCTTGGCTAAACTAATGCCTTCTTTTAACTTTTCGAGTTCAGCCTCTTTTTCTGCCATGAACTGCTTGTATTCTTCAACCGTTTTTTCCGCTTCCGCTTGTTTTTGAGCCGCCTCTTCTTGCGCCGTTCTCAAATTTTCCAACAGTTGATTATCCGCATCTGCGACATAAGCCATCAAACGCATATTGGTAAAAAAGCCTTCAATGCTGTCCGAAGCCAAGAGAATTTCTAGGGTTGATCGATTACGGTATTGAAACATGGTTGTCAAACGGGTCTCATAGGCAGATTGTTGAACCCGGACATTTTCCATTGCCGCTTCTGACGCCGCAACCGCCTCTTCCATCACCTTTGTGGCCGCTTCCATTTCGGCAACCACTTGATCATACTCTTCCTGCTTAGCCTTGCCTGCCGCTTCAAGTTCTTTTAATTCCGCATCTATTTCTGACTTTTTTTGCTTTAGGGATGAAACCTCATCGCGAATCGATGCCAATTTCCCTTTTAAAGTGCTCACACCAGATTTGAGATCGGACTCCTGATCAGCATATACCACGCCTTGCGGCAAAGCATTGCAAATCGGAATAGCCAAGAAAGTGGCCGCCAGCAAACAAGCAGCAATTTTTCGACGCATATATCCTCCTAAAGTTCAAAAAATGAACCGATACAGAGTCCATTTTAGACATTCACTTTTTATTGCGCAAATTCGACGATTAAAAATGGTGATTCAGATTTAATGGTTTTGATCAAAATCTATGACTTAATTTCGACCTCAATTCGATTAATCAGTCCAGCAAGGCTGTTTGCATAATGATCCGCAGAAGCCCAATATTGACCGATGTCTCCGACTGTTTTCGCCTTGCCAAAAAGATAGGGAAAATGCCGAGGATCTATCGGATTTTCTAACGGATAGCCCGCCTTTCCGGCATATAAACAAATATGTTCCAACTGAGCGCGAATGCCCGTTTCCCAATCCGGAAAACGTGTATGTGCATCGGCCTCGTCATCGCCACCACCTACCTGGGTTTTCATGCCGCAAGGGTTGTGATAACTTTCGTCCAAAACCCCGCCAAATTTGCCATAATTCGTCTCTAATCCAGCTTGCGCATAAGCCACCACTGGGTTGACACCATATTCTGGCGCAAGTCTCCAATAAATTTCTGCCAAATCTAAAAATGTGGCTGTCGCCTGATGCCGTTTTGCCCAGCGATGCGCCTGTTCACGCGTGGCAGTCGGTTCATCCAAAACCAGTTGATTATAATCATATTGAATCGGTGGCAACGGAGGCTCTTTGGGCCATAACCAAATGCCTAAAATAATGACAAAAATAATGACCAGCAAGGGTATGAACCAAGCAATAAACGATTGACGCAAAGACGCACGAACTGATTTAGGCATAGATCCTCCTTAAAGGCTCATTCTAAACCATGTTCATGACAAAGCTGTGACGCTTTTTCGAAAAAAACATTTGAGCAAAAACACGGTTCTGATATTTTGCCTATAATAAGGTTTATCAAAGACATGCATATGATTCAGATTAAGGAGCGACAATGACCAAACTCATTTCCTGGAATGTCAATGGCTTTAGAGCCGTCATGAATAAAGATTTTGCAGAAATTTTCGACAAACTAGATGCAGATGCTTTTTGTATTCAAGAAACCAAACTTCAAGCTGGACAACACGACTTTTCGCCCGAGGGTTACCATGAATTTTGGAATTATGCCGCCCGAAAAGGCTATTCTGGCACAGCGATTTGGACGAAAACCAAACCCATCTCTCAAACCCAAAACATCAACTACGAAACAGAAGATGGTATCGATCGGGAAGGTCGTGTGATCACCTTAGAATACCCTCACTTTTATCTTGTCAATGTCTATACGCCAAATGCCAAAAATGAATTGGCCAGATTAGATGGCAGAATGGGTTGGGAAGATGCATTTAGAGCCTACTTGGTTAAGCTCGATCAGCATAAACCCGTTATTTTATGCGGTGACCTCAACGTAGCCCATCAAGAAATTGATTTAAAAAATCCCAGTGCCAACCGCCGAAATGCCGGCTTTACCGATGAAGAAAGAGGCAAGTTTACCGCCTTGCTCGATGCCGGTTTTACCGATACCTTCCGCCATTTCTATCCAGATGCTCAAGATCAATATTCTTGGTGGTCCTACCGCTTTAAAGCCCGCGAGAGAAATGCAGGGTGGCGCATCGATTATTTTGTCGTCTCTAACCGCCTCGTCCCACATTTAAAAAGTGCCACCATTCACCAGGATATATTCGGCTCTGACCACTGCCCGGTTGAATTAGTCATTGATTTACCACTTGAATAACCATCATTTCTTGTCCAAGGAGAAACATTTTGTCACCAAAAGGAAAAAGCACCTTTTTTTGCACCGCCTGTGGTTATGAAACAACTGGGTGGATGGGCAAATGCCCTGGATGCCATGCTTGGAATACGATGGTTGAATCCAGTTCTGTCGAAAGCCCTGCCAAAAACAAAAAAGCTGAAGGCACCGTTCGCGGCTGGCTGGCAGATTTGGACGCCCCCTCAGACGCCCGAACCAGTCTCTTAACTTTTGATGCCATCGACTTAAATACCACCCAACGGATTTCGTCTGGACTAGCTGAATTTGATCGCGTGCTCGGCGGTGGTTTTGTGCCTGGTTCTCTTATTTTAGTCGGCGGGGATCCCGGTATTGGAAAATCCACCTTATTGCTTCAAACCTGCGCCACTCAAGCGTTTTCCGGAAAAATTATCTATGTCTGCGGGGAAGAATCTCCCGGACAAGTCAAGCATCGCGCCCAACGCCTCGGCCTGCCGCAAACCAATACCCAGCTTTATACAGAAATCGTTTTTGAAAAAATCGCACATACGATTGCCAAACACCAACCTAAATTTGTCATCATCGATTCAATCCAAACCATTTATAGTGAAGTGCTTACCTCAGCACCTGGATCTGTAAGTCAAATTCGCGAGGTCACAGCTGGTTTTCTGCGCTTGGCAAAAAAACTAGGTACAACCATTGTTTTAGTCGGGCATGTGACCAAAGATGGTGCGATTGCTGGCCCCCGTGTCCTAGAACATATGGTGGATACAGTGCTCTATTTTGAAGGCGATCCACACAGCAATCTGCGCATGGTACGCGGT
>JAEZVR010000109.1 GCA_023420715.1 Bacillota bacterium
TTTGAATATATGCCCAAACATCTGTATAGTTCCCGCGCACATCGGAATGAATGATGCTTTCGTATATATCTCCTGAAATAAACCGCCCATCTGGTGCATAACGCAAAGCCACCGTTAAGGTCAACCGATCCACCTGAGGATTCAAACTGCAAATGCCATTTGACAATGCCGGCGGATGCATTGGGATAACCCGATCGACCAGGTAGACTGATGTGCCACGCTCAATAGCAGCAAAATCGATTGGCGATCCTTCCGGAACATAATGTGTCACATCCGCAATATGCACATAGACCAAATGTTCGCCATTCGGCAAAGCTTCATAAGATAAAGCATCATCTAAATCTTTGGCATCTAGTCCGTCAATGGTTAACGTCGGCAGACTGCGCAGATCCTTTCGACCACGCTGACATTCACTGGCAATCACCTCGTCTGTCACTTGAGCGGGCAAGGCACGCACCTGCTCTTGCACGGCTTCCGAAAACGAAGCCTGTAGACCGTAACGGTGCAAGATACTTTCGATCGCCACATCCGGGCGCGCCGGATCTCCCAAAACAGTCACAATTTTTCCGACCAGCTTTTGCTGGGGTCTTGGCTCTCCAGCTTCGCACAGGACTAAAAAGCCAAAAGGGGCACCATTGAGGTGGTGCTCTGGAATCCAGATTTCTTGCACCGTTTTGGCGGATTGTACATCGACCACACCACCACGTTGATACGGATGAAGTATCCCAACATACGTTGCCATTTCTACGCCCTCCTTTGACTCATTGCATCTTCACTCATACACCATTAAATTATACGCTGTATTGATTCATACGTCGCTCCCGTACGCCATTTCGCCTCATCAACAAACCAGGCTCACCTCAAAAGACTTGATCGAAAAGTGCAGACGATCATAAAAATTTATCACCTTTTCAGCGATAATTATCGCGCATCGTCTTTCCTTACATATTTTTAGTTATTATTTGTGAAATCTGACAACAAAAATCGAATTTTCCTCTAAAAAGTACGTTTGTAATTGTTAGTTCAGCCCAAAATTATGATGTTTTTCTGAAAATATTATGTTATTTTTTTAAAGTCATTTGCTCTCTATTTGTGCCAATTGTACCCATACGTCATTGGATTCAAGTAGGCGGCATCCAAATTACCGCCCCTCATACGGGCGAAAACAATTTTAGGGGGAAGACCGATGACCTTTATCATCATCAGCTTTATCTTTTTTACAGCTTTAGTCGCTGTCTTATCTTGGTATCGCACACGCAATGATAACCTCGACACCAAAGACGGCTATTTTTTGGCTGGACGGAGCTTAACAGCACCTGTTATTGCCGGATCGCTCATGTTGACCAATTTATCCACCGAACAATTGGTTGGACAGGCAGGTCAAAGCTTTGCCACGAACATGGGTCCCATCGCTTGGGAAGCCACCTCAGGCATCGCACTGATTATGCTGGCTTTAATCTTTTTGCCGCGTTACCTCAAACTCGGGGTAACCACCGTGCCGGAATTTTTAGAAAAGCGCTTCGACAGCACCGTTAAGCGAATCATTTCTGTCTTATTTCTTTTAAGCTATTTGCTCACCTATCTGCCAACTGTTCTCTATTCTGGCGCACTTGTCTTCAATCAATTATTTGGTATCGATAAAGCCCTGGGAATCACACCCATTCAAGGTGTTGCGATCACCTCAACGCTAATCGGTATTGCCGGTGCCATTTATGCCATTTTTGGGGGACTTAAAGCGGTTGCGGTTTCAGATACAATCAACGGTGTCGGTCTATTAGTCGGGGGAATTATGCTCCCGGTTCTCACCCTCTTCCTGATTGGCAATGGCAATTTTATTCACGGTTTGGAAAATCTCTTCTCCGTATTGCCACACGATAAATTTAATGCAATCAATGCCGCAAATGCACAACCACCTATGATCCCATGGCCACTGCTCATCACTGGCATGGTGGTCAACAACATGTTTTATTGGTGCACCAACCAATCCATTATTCAACGCGCACTGGGGGCTAAGAATTTAAAAGAAGCGCAAAAAGGTGCGATGTTATGCGCCCTGCTCAAGCTGCTCACGCCGTTGTTTATTACGGGTTGTGGTCTCCTGGCTTTCTATTTGGCAAAACAAGGTATTTTTGCAGCCGATGTCATTGAACGTCTCAACGGACCAAACGGCTACGATTATGCCTATCCTGCACTCTTAATTCATGTCATTCCAAAACCCTTGCTCGGTTTCTTTGCAGCTGTTCTATTTGGTGCCATTCTCTCCTCTTTCAACTCCGCACTGAACAGCTCAATCACGCTATATACCTTAGACTTGCATCGACCACTCTTTAATCCAAATTGCTCTGATGCCCATTTGGTCAAGATCGGCAAACGCTTTGGTATTGGCCTTGCGCTATTGTCTTTCGTCGTCTCACCTTTTGTGAGCTATGCACCTTCGGGGCTGTATGATTTCTTGCAGTCTTGCTTCGGCTTTATTAATGTGCCCATCTTGGTTTCTGTTATTTTAGGTATCAGCACCAAAAAAGTGCCGGCCCTTGCGCCAAAAGTCGGCTTAATTTCTCACGTCATTATATACAGCATCACGAAGTTCATCCCTTGGTTGCAGCAATTCCATTATTTATATGTTCTCTTTGTCCTGTTCTTATTGAACATTGCCGTCCAGCTCATCATTGGTCGAATTGTGCCTCGTGAAACAACTTATGAATTTGAAGACAGCAAAGTGGTCGACATGACACCCTGGAAACACGGCAAAACCGTGGCGCTCATTATTGTGATTCTCATGGCAGCCATGTATATTCTCTTCTCGCCAATTGGTTTGGCAAAACCCTAATTTTAGACACGGCGTCTTAAATATTGTAAGATTTGACCATTCGACTCTGTCGAATGGTCATTTTTTATCCAAATTGATGAATCACTAGATATAAATCATACCGATGCAAATGCACCTCAAAAAACAGTCTAAATCACTTGCCTTAGATGTCTTAAACGATCCAATTCGCAAGGTACTCGTCCGCCTTGCTCTGCCGATTATGGCCACCTCCCTGATACAAATGGCCTACAACCTCACCGATATCTTTTGGGTGGGCAAGCTCGGTTCGTCTGCCGTTGCCGCAGTCGGCACGGGGGGCTTGTTTTTATGGCTGGCCGATAGTCTCATGCACTTAGCACGCATGGGCGGGCAAGTGCAAGCGGCTCAGGCCATTGGGGCTGGAGATCTTTCACGGGCTCGCAAAGCGGGTGCCGTGGCCTTTCAAATTGGGATCAGTCTGGCACTCTTATTCGGCCTCATCATCCTACTTTTCCACCCCAAAATCATTCACTTTTTTCACTTTCAGTCACAAACCACCATCGATCAATCCCATACTTATCTAACCGTCACTGGCGGCCTCGTCGTCTTTTCGTACTGCGCCCGTATTTTTACCGGATTGATGACGGCTGCCGGCAATAGCAAAACACCTTTTCGTGTAACAGCCATTGGACTCATCTGCAATATGGTGCTGGATCCACTGCTCATTTTTGGCTTAAACCTGGGTGTATTAGGCGCCGCGCTGGCCACGGTTATTTCTCAGGCCTTTGTCGTTTTATTATTTTTTATCAACCGAAAATGTGTCTTATCCTTGCGTCGCCTAAAACTCTTCACCTGGCATCGAGGCCTCTATCGGCCCGTCTTGCGCGTGGGGATTCCAACCAGCCTCGAAACGCTTTTTTATTCCGGCACATCCATTGTCATTTCGCATTTTGTCGCACGATATGGCGATTTTGCTGTGGCAGCACAACGTATTGGATCTCAAATCGAATCATTATCCTGGCTCAGTGCAGAGGGCATGGCCAGTGCCGTCAATGCCTGTGTCGCTCAACATGTTGGCGCCAACATGCTCAAACGTGCCAATAAAGTGTACCGCTTGGCGCTCACCTACATGGGTATTATCGGCTTTCTAGCAACGCTGATTTTGTACTTTTTTGCCGATCCGCTCATGCGGCTCTTTGTCTGGGAACCCCAAACCATTCATATCGGTGCGCAATATCTGAGTATTCTAGCCATTTCCGAAATCTTCATGGGTTGGGAACTCATGAGTTATGGCGCATATGCGGGTTATGGCGACAGTTTAAAACCAGCACTCATCATTATGATTTTCACGGCCATTCGGATTCCTTTGGCCTTGTTGCTCACCAGCCATCTCCCCGATGTAAACGGCATTTGGTGGGCCATCACCATCAGCAGTATCTTAAAAGGCACGCTCCTGACAGCCTATTATCCTTTCTTTAGGAAACGCTTTGAACGCAAACGAACAGCCCTCAAAATGCCCTAACAAAAAAGCGCTACAAAGTCATTCCTTTGTAGCGCTTTACACGAACTTCCCTTTATTCTACAGCTTCAGTTTGATTCGATGAATCAGCCTGAGGCGGTGTCGTCTCCACAGCCGAACCAAGTGGCAAAATCGGTTCTTCAACCTCGGCAGGCGATCTCAATTGAATCTGCTCTCCATCTGCCACAATGACCACCGTATCCCCAGCTTTGACAGACCCATTTAACAATGCTTCGGAAAAAGCATCTTCGATCGTACTCTGAATTTCGCGGCGCAATGGTCTGGCACCATATACCGGATCATAACCGCGTTTTGCCAGCAACGCATTGGCGCCATCTGTCGTGGCCAAATCAATACCCAAATGTTTAGTCCGCGCCGCAAATTGCGCCAATAAGAGCATCACAATTTGCTTTAATGCCGCTTCATCCAACATATGGAAAAAAATGGTCTCATCCACACGGTTGATGAACTCTGGTCGGAAAGCCTTCTTTAATTCCTCCAGCATCAAGGCTTTAGCCTCGTCATAACTGCGGCCACCGTAAAGATTGGAATCGCCGGCTTCGCCAGATTCGATAGACTGGCCAAAGCCCATTGGGCGTGCATTGCCACGCGTCAAATGTGAGGCTCCGATGTTCGAAGTCATAATAATGATGGTATTTTTAAAATCGACGGTACGTCCCTGTCCATCGGTTAAGCGACCATCATCCAAGACCTGTAATAAGGCATTTAAGACATCCGGATGCGCTTTTTCGATTTCGTCCAATAGAATGACGCTATAAGGTCTGCGACGCACCTGTTCGGTTAACTGACCACCCTCGTCATAACCCACATAGCCTGGCGGAGAACCAATGAGCTTGCTCACCGAAAATTTCTCCATATATTCGGACATATCCAAGCGGACCAGGGCATCTTCTGAGCCAAACATCACCACAGCCAAAGCTTTGGCCAATTCCGTCTTACCCACACCCGTTGTGCCCATAAAAATAAATGAACCTGCAGGGCGATTCGGATCTTTGAGCCCCAAACGACCCCGTCGGATTGCTTTTGCCAAAGCGACCACCGCTTCGTTCTGACCAATGACCCGTTCACTCAATGCCTTTTCCAATTCCCGCAATTTTTCGGCATCGGTTTCTGTCAATTTTTGAACCGGAATCTTCGTCCAAGCCGAAACGATCTCAGCAATATGATCTGCCATCAACGTGCTCTCTGCCTGATGACGATCGGATTGACTGCGAACAGCGGCCTCTTGTTCTGCCTTGAGTG
This sequence comes from Bacillota bacterium, assembly GCA_023420715.1. Lineage (GTDB taxonomy): Bacteria > Bacillota > Clostridia > Saccharofermentanales > Fastidiosipilaceae > JAEZVR01. The sequence continues at coordinate 5,571 of JAEZVR010000109.1, forward strand.
ACATTTCTTTGCTGCGCAATTCTGTTGCACGCTCGTAGTCCTCTGCTTCAACCGCCTTTTGCTTGGCATCTAAAACCGCTTCCAATTCTGCCTTTAAGCGATCGACATCATCTGTGTTTGCCGTCTGAGCCAACCGCAATTTGGCGGCACCTTCGTCAATGAGATCAATCGCTTTATCGGGCAAAAACCGATCGCTGATATAGCGTTTAGATAACTTGACCGCCGCTTCAATCGCATCATCGGAAATGGTCACACCATGATGTGTTTCATATTTCGATTTCAGCCCCTGTAAAATCTGAATGGCTTCCATTTCCGTCGGCTCATCCACTGTTACCACCTGGAACCGCCGTTCAAAGGCCGCATCTTTTTCGATATTTTGGCGATATTCTTGAATGGTCGTCGCACCAATAATTTGCAGCTGACCACGTGCCAACATGGGCTTTAACATATTGGCCGCATCCACAGCGCCTTCCGATTTTCCAGCACCGATAACCGTATGCAATTCATCGATGAACAAAATGATATTCTCAGCAGACTGCGCTTCTTCCAAACAGTCTTTGAGCCGTTCTTCAAATTCCCCACGGTATTTTGCACCGGCCAACAAACTACCCATATCAAGAGAAAATAAGCGTTGGTTTTTTAAAAACGCGGGTACATCACCTTGCACGATTTTCTGCGCCAGGCCTTCTGCAATTGCCGTTTTACCCACACCGGGTTCACCAATTAAAACCGGGTTATTCTTCGTACGACGGCACAAAATCTGAATGACTCTAGCCACTTCCCGATCTCGGCCAATAATCGGATCAAAACCATCTTCTTGAGCAACCGCTGTCAAATCTCTGCCATAGGCGGATAAGGCTTTCAATTGCCCTTTTTGCGGTTTTTTAACTTTTTCGGGATGACCCTGAGTTTGTGTTTCAACGCCATCTGCCTCAAGCTGCTCTGCCAATTGCTGATTGAGTTTTTCGAGCAATTCACTCAAGGGTACATCCAATTGTTTTAACAAACGTGTCGCAACATTATTCCCTTCTCGTAAAATGGAAATCAGCATGTCTTGAGGGTACATCATCCCACGCCCCTCATGGCTCAACCGCTGAAAGGTTTCGTATACCACACGTCCTGTATTGGCTGTAATGCGCTGCAAAAAAGCATCTGTGCTCACACGTTTTAAATCCAATGCTTTGGAAGGACGGTTATGCAACTGATCTAACATCCCGATCAGACGATCATAGTCCACCCCAAATTCGCCCAAGCAAACTGCCGTTGGTCCTGCTTCTGAATGTGCCATCGCCGCTAAAAGATGTTCCGTCCCAATGTAATTGACATCATAAGCCTCTGCCAAGGCATAAGCTCTAAACGTCACATATTGTAAATGTTCATTCAATCGAATCGACATGTTCTTCATCCTCCTCTTGAATACAAAGTCCATTTTGAATTGCCGTACGTATCCATGTTGCACGGGCAAAATCTCGTTCCTGTTCACTTAACGGCCGTTTCGCCTGTCGCTGCAATTCACCACTGCCAAGCCCCATTAAGACGGTTTTAATCCATTGACTTTCTGCTGTTGTATCTGTCTCTTGGAGCCACCCCAATTCAATCATCAGAGCCAAATCTGACAAGCGGCTCCGGGCCTCTTGCGTACTGATTTGTCTGGCATAGCGCAGCACACCTAAGTTGCGGTACAGTTTATCTTTTAAGTCAAAAGACGCCTGCTTGGCCAGCCATTCACGATAATGTCTTTCTAAGCGAATCACTTCCGTGGTCAGTTGTTCCATATGACTTAAAATCGTCTGTTCGCTTAATCCGAGTGTCGTCTGATTTGACAATTGATATAAACACCCTTCTGCACGGCTATGTTCACCATAAGCGCCTCTTAAAGTGAAGTTAAACTGTTCAACATTCCGCTTAAATGCTTGGATCTTTTGACAAGCGGTCAATGCCGGCAAATGCAGGAGCACCGATGCGCGCATGCCCGTCCCGAGATTGGTCGGACAAGCAGTCAAAAAACCAAAGGTTTGATCATAGGCCAGCGCCAATTTTTCACCCAATAAGGTCGCCAATCGGTCGGCCTCCACATAAGCTGCCATCAAATCCAAACCCGGCCGCATGGATTGAATCCGCAAATGATCTTCATCCCCAATCAAGATGGAAGCAGCTTCATCCTGGCGAATCATCAACCGCCCCATTTGTCCCTGATGTCTGCGATGAAACTGAACCAAATCCTCACTGATCAAGCGTTTTTCGACCAGCGATGCCAGATTGGCCTCGTCGAGATCGCCTAACACCACATTCTGATAAGCCGTTTGCATCTGGGCATTCGCCTCAAACAAGGCCTGTTCAATTTTGGATTCGATCCGCTGAGCATCTTCGATCTGCATCGCATCCGGAAAAGGCTCATGTGCCAAATTCCGTGCCAATCTAACCCTGCTTGAAAGGACAACATCGCTCGAAGGGCCTTTGTCTGTATACCACCGCATTTCAGATGTCCTCCTTCAATCGTTTTTGTCGAATTTGATCTCGCAATTGCGCCGCCTGATCATAATCTTCTGCAGCAATTGCACGCTTTTTGGCCGCTTCTAATGCCGCTATTTCTGCTTTGAGGTCATCGACCTCTGAACCGACATCTGGTTTATCCACCACTGCTGGTGCATCCACAGCCGATGCATGACCTTGCGCGGATTTACCGACGTGCTGATAACCGCTTTGAACTGAACCGATCACTTCTTTAATGTAAGGTCTAAATGTCTCATAACAATCTGAGCAGCCAAACCGCCCGCATTTGCGAAAATCAGCCCAGGTTCGTCCACAAGTCGGACAACGCAATGGTTCTGTCGTTTTAGGCCGTTCTTGTTGCGTGCTCGGCCACCAAATCAGCGGCACATCGGACAACCAGTCCTCAAATAATTGTCCAGAAAATGGCTGTCCAAAACCCACCAAGCCTTCTGCTTCGGCGCACGTTTGGCAAAGATGATAGGCACGATGCTGCTGATTCACCGTTTGCTCAAAATGAACCGTCGCTTCTCTTTTTTGACAACGTTCACAAATCATTTGGCAACCTCCTCCTAAACCGTTGTGCTCCCCGCTTCGTCCTCAAGATATTGCATGAGCATACATTTAAAAATATGCGCTCGAACCTCCCCCTTACTGGAGGCATCCACTCGATAAAGTGCCTGTTCTGATGTAGCCGCATACATGAGATGTGCCAACAACGGCGATAAGTACCCTCGTGCGACGAGATTCTTCAAGTGGACATCAATTTCATGACGACTCATGGGACCGTCAATGCCTTTAATCAGCGCCATCAGAAAGCCCGATACACCTTGCCCAATTGCAACTTGACGAATTCTGATCCAACCGCCCCCGCCACGTCTGCTTTCGACGTTGTAGCCATGGTTGGGCGTAAATCGCGTTTGCAGAACATAAGTAATCTGCGATGGCACACAATGAAAGAGGTTGGCAAGCTCTCCCCGCGTTACCTCGATAACACCATCATTGTTCTCAATCATTTCGCGTATCATCGTCTCAATTAAATCACTTAACCTAGCCATCCGATCTCCTCATGCACACCTTATACGATCTCTTTTAGTTTGTCTTTGACTTTATTTGTCTTTATCATATCACCTTTTTTAATCTTGTCAATACAATCGGAATCATTTTCTAAAACTGGATCTATACCCGTTAAAAAAGCCTCCCATTTCCTAAACACTTCATTGAGCGCTTCAGAAAGGGAGGCAATTCAAGTGACGATGGCCAATCAATCAGCCCACACTGTCACTCATATCTAACTTCATTAATTGATTCAGTTCCACCGCATATTCCATCGGCAACTCCCTTGTAAAGGGCTCAATAAAGCCCATGATGATCATCTCCGTTGCCGCTTCTTCCGTTAAGCCACGGCTCATTAAATAGAAGAGCTGATCTTCACTCACCTTGGAGACGGTGCCTTCGTGCTCGATCTCCGAACTGCCTTCGTTGATACGATAGGTTGGAATGGTATCCGATTCAGATTTCGCATCCAAAATGAGCGTATCGCACTCAATCGAACTCTTGGCACCAATAGCCTGCGGACGATGGTCCACTGTTCCGCGATAAATGGCATTACCACCATTGCGCGACAAGGATTTAGAAATAATTTGCGAGGTCGTATGCGGCGCCAAATGAATCATTCGAGCACCAATATCTTGAATCTGACCTTCATCTGCAACCGATACAGAAATCATGCTGCCGCTGGCGTACTCGCCCTTTAAATAACAAGAGGGATACAACATGGTCACGCCTGATCCAATATTGCCGTCCACCCATTCCATACGACCGCCAGCTTCGCACGAAGAACGTTTCGTTACTAGGTTATAAACATTATTAGACCAATTCTGCAGGGTGGAATAACGACAAGTTGCATTTTTTCCAACAAAAATTTCAACAACAGCCGCATGCAAGGAGTCCGTTGAATAAGCGGGTGCTGTACAGCCTTCAATATAGTGCAAAGAAGCGCCTTCATCCACAATAATTAGCGTGCGCTCAAACTGTCCTAACTGCTCCGAATTAATACGGAAATAAGATTGCACCGGCTGAGGACAATGAACACCTTTTGGCACATAAATAAATGAACCACCAGACCAAACCGCACTGTTTAGAGCCGCATAACGGTTGTCCGTCGGGGGAACCAATTTCCCAAAAAAGCGCTCAAAAAGCTCCGGATAAGCTTTTAAACCGCTGTCTGTATCCATAAAAACAACGCCCAAATCTTCCAATTCTTTTTGAGCCTTGTGATACACCACCTCGGACTCATATTGTGTCGTCACACCAGACAAATACTGCTTTTCTGCCTCTTGAATCCCTAATTTTTGAAACGTATCTTTAATTTTTTCGGGAACCGCTTCCCAATCCGTTTCCGCCGTTGCCGTTGCCCGGTTATAGTACGTAATATCGTCTAAATCCAAATGGGAAAGATCCGGACCAAAATGCGGATTATCCATCTTTAAAAAGGTTTCATATGCCTTTAAACGCTTTTGTGTCATCCACTCGGGTTCACCTTTAAGCGTTGAAATACGGCGCACTTTTTCGGCGTCCAAACCTTTGGTAAAACGCAAAACGGAAATATCTCCGTCGTACAGTTCATGTTCAAACCGACTGCGGACAATCTCTTCTGCCTGAACCTTATCCTTCTGATAGATCTCTTTCATGCTTTTTCCTCTGTCTTTTGCTCACAAATGAGGTCGAGGGCCTGCTCACAGGCTTTCCAGCCAAGCGTGGCGCATTTGACCCGTTGCGGCAAATGCGAAACACCCTGCAAGCTGATCGCATCTCCCACACGGTCTTCGTCAAAAGGTTCTGCTTCGACCATCAACTTAAATTCACGAATAATTTCTTGCGCTTCTGTAATCGTTTTCGCGCTGAGCAATTCGCTCATCATCGAGGCACTTGAACAGCAAATGGAACAGCCACTGCCATCTTGGCGTACCGCTAAAATCTGTTCTCCTGCCGCTTTAACTTGAACCGTTAAATCATCACCACAAGAAGGATTTTTTAAATGCACCGTCACATAATCTGCATCCGACACCAATCCCTTATTGCGGGGATTGCGATAGTGATCCATGATAATTTGTCTAAATAATTGTTCATTAGAAGAGGACATCTAAAAAATCACCTGCCTGTTCTGTGACTTGAATAAACTGATCGACCTCTGCTTCTGTATTGTAAAATGCCAAACTCGCACGCAATGTGGATTGCTGGTTCAAACGTCGCATACTTGGCTGTGAACAATGTTGTCCTGCTCGAATCAGGATACCTGCTCTGTCATAAATACCAGCGGCATCGTGAGGATGGACATCCAACACATTAAAACTCACCAATCCGCTATTGGCATTGTTCGGATTGTAAATCTCGACCGCTTGACATTGAGAAAGTCCGTCAATGAGTCGTCTGGTCAACTGCTCGACACGATCCACCCAAACAGCTTTGGGCAAATTCTGAATATACCGAACAGCAGCACCTAAGCCAATCACCTCGGCAATCGGCATCGTACCAGCCTCAAATCGATAAGGCGGCTTTGCAAAAGAGGTGTCATAGACATCGACCACATCGATCATTTCACCGCCAAATTCAACAGGTGACATGTTTTCTAACAATGCCTTTCGCCCATACAGTACACCGACGCCAGTCGGACCAAAGAGTTTATGTGCGCTAAAGGCATAAAAATCCACACCCAGGGTTGTGACATCAACCGTATCGTGCACAATGCCTTGTGCACCATCACATACAAAAACAGACCCCGCCTGGTGGGCTAAGTCGGCAAGTTGTTGAATGGGATTTGTCGCGCCCATGACGTTACTCATATGGAAAAGCGAGACCACCTTTGTTTTAGGGCTGAGCACCTTGGCCAAAGCCTCTGGTGTCACGACGCCATTCTCGTCCGTTGGTACAATCACCAAACGGGCTTGCTTGCGCTTGGCAAGCTGCTGCCAGGGAATATAGTTTGCATGGTGTTCGCTGTCGGATACAACAATTTCGTCACCGGGCAAAACATGCTGTTCACCATAGCTATTCGCAACCAAATTTAAAGCGGCTGTTGCGCCTCGCGTAAAGACAATTTCTTCGGGCGAAGACGCACCAATAAAAGCGGCTACCGTATGCCGTGTTTCTTCATATGCCTGCGTCGTCTCATACGTCAGCGCATCAACCGATCGTGCAATATTGACTGAGCGATGCAGATAGTAGTCGGCCATTGCCTCAAGGACAACCTTTGGTTTGAGCGCCGTGGCGGCATTGTTAAAGTAAATCATCGGTTGATCTTCAACTCGAACCGTCAACATGGGAAAATCTGCCCGATAGGTTTCGATCTTCATTGATCGCCTCCCTGTTGATTGATCTTATGATTTAAAACGGATATTAATGCGGCTCTCAAAGCTTCCTGAGGTACACGATCGATCAGCGGAATCAAAAAACCGATGGTCATCAATCGAGTGGCCTGTGCTTCACTCAAGCCACGGCTTTTTAAATAAAACATCGTCTCTTCGTTCATTTGTCCAACTGTGGCGGCATGAGAAGCCTGAACATCGTGTTCATCAATGAGCAAGGTCGGATCTGCATAAGCTTTAGCTCCCTCACCCAATGTTAAAAAGCGGTTATCTTCACGCACAAGGGTGTTTTTAGCCCCTTTTCGAATATCTGAAATACTGACAAACTTGCCATATCCGCCATTTTCAACGACACCATGGTTATGAATTTTAACCTTGCCCCAGGTTGCTAAACACCTCACCTGACTCTGATAAATTTGGCTCGATGCCGCCGGCACATAAGATGCACCGCCCAAATCCGCTTCAGCAAACGAATCGACAAGTGTTACCTGTCCCTTTTCGATAAGGGATTCCCCTAAATTGATGCTGGTCCATTTAAAAGAACCACCTCGACCCACGTTGGCTTTATACAAACACGCCAATGCCGCTTTTGCTTTTAAAGCACGCGATAAAGAGGCCTCATCTGCATACAAAGGATGCAAATAAACCACATCCAATTGCGCATCCTGACCAACTTGAACATCTAAAAAAACGGCGGGACGATCTTCCTTAACAACTTCATTCTCGTCATCGCATACTGGCAAGGTGGTTTTTAAAATGAGCTTCGCTTGAGTATTGTCTGCAACACGAATCCGAAAGGCGTAACTTTGCCCCGCCTGCGGTCGTTCGATATCGATAATCCACTGTTCTGGCTTTGTCCAGTCAAAGCTGAGATCGAGTGCCTGATCCGGACGATGCAATTGTCCCAAATCCAGCACCTGTTTGGCTTTTGTTTCTGGCTGATACAGGACGTCGGCATATTGTTCATAGGTAATCTCTTCGATATTGATCCACTGAATTGCTTGCTGTGCCGACGTTTTTAATACTTCTCGATCCATGTCGCCGCAAAGCGCCACCTCGGGGATGCACTTGTGTTCCGGCGTTAATTTAATGATCGGGGTCTGGTTAAAAGATTCATGTTCAAACAGACCCGTTTCTCTCCTTAACATAAAATAACCTCTATGGTCTCACTCATAAAAAGAGTGCGTCTAAATCTGAATCCACTGCCTCTGTTTGTTGATTTGCATCGTCTTTTGTATCGGCAATCATGGCTTCAACAGCCGATTGATGCACGGTTGCCCCTGGCACATCTCCGGCTTCTAGAGCCTGTCTTAGCCAATCATAGCCTTCTGCTTCTAACCGATGTGCCAAAGACGCATCTCCAGAACAGACAATACGCCCTTCCATCAGCACATGAATGTAGTCTGGCTTCACATAATCTAACAAGCGCTGGTAATGCGTAATCATCAAAATTGCCATATCTTCGCCACGCGCTTGTGCCATTTGCGTAATATTTTCGCCGACAATCCGCAGGGCATCGATATCTAAGCCAGAGTCAATTTCGTCCAAAATCGCAACACTTGGCTCCAGTAATTTCATTTGCAAAATTTCATTTCGCTTTTTTTCACCGCCAGAAAAACCTTCATTTAAATACCGTGTTGGCAATTTGTCTGACATCTGTAATTCAGATACAGCCTGATTTAATTGGCGATTGAATGGCAGAATACCAACTGGATCCTTACGACGTGCGTTAACGGCTGCTCGCAAAAAATCTGCATTCGTCACGCCAGCAACTTCTGCCGGATATTGCATCGCCAAAAAAAGACCTGCTCGCGCTCTTTCGTCAACGCCCATCTCGAGAATATTGGCACCGTCCAAAGTGACCTCACCTGCTGTCACTTCGTACCGCGAATGCCCCATCAGGGTAGCGGCCAACGTCGATTTTCCCATACCATTAGGTCCCATAATGGCGTGGATTTCGCCACCAGATACCGTCAAATCCAGTCCGTGCAAAATATCTACTTCATCCACACGAACCCTTAAATTTTTAATCACGAGTTGTGGTTTGCCCATTGTTCCCTCCACTTCTTATCGTTCGTCTGTCGTCACAGACCTTGTAATTCACCTTGCTTCGCCATCTGACGGTGGATACGCCTTTATCCACGACTGATAGCCCATGGGTTTAAAACCCAGTTGCTGATATAATGCTGCCGCCCGCAGATTATTCGGATGAATTTCCAATCGAATCCGCCGACAATTGTGCTGATCTAAAAGATGTTGTTCCCAAAACTTAAAAAAGGCACTGGCATAACCCTGAGAACGGTACGCTGGCTCAATATAGAATTCTTCCAGCCATTCCACCATACCGCCCGCTTCTCTCGACCATGTTTTTGCGGTCAAAACATAACCAATGACATCCAATTGATTTTCGTCTTTACAGATGACCCAAGCCGCTGCATAAGGTGTGCCTGCCATGAGTTGGTCAAACGTCTGATCATGGTAATCCATCGGTATGGATTCACAAACAGCAGGCGATGCAAAAAAAGCACGGCTCATCTCTAAAAAACGGTCTCGATCTGCCTTTGTTAACTTACGAAACATATGCATCCACATCCATCATATCGAGAAAACACATAAAATATGATGGATAATCATTATAGTATAGACATTTGGCGTGCATGATGTGATTTATATTACAGATGACCCGATACGTCCCAAAGCCACTGAAGATTTACAATAGATTTACAGCTAACTGATTCACAAGCCACAAATTCTGTTCATTGATTTGCTCAAATACCTTTAATAAGGTGTTCAATCACAATTTTGATACCAATGCCAATTAAGACAATGCCACCAACCAATTCAGCCCATTGCTGAAAAAGCTGCCCCAAAATTTGTCCCAATTTAACCCCGATACAGGACAAAACAAAAGCCACTACACCTATGGTAATAACCGCCATCCATAAGTCCAGATTAATCACAGAAAAACCAATACCGACAGCCAGTGCATCCAAACTGGTTGCAATGGCTAAGATAATCATCGCCTTAAATGGCAACAATCCGCTGGGCAATTGGTTCTCATTCCCTGAATCATCTGGTTGCAATGCCTCCCAGATCATTCTGCCACCCACAATGGCCAGCAGGGTAAAAGCGAGCCAATGATCCACTTTCTGCACACGGGCGCGCATCGCCTGGCCAAGGATGTAGCCAATTAATGTCATACCGCTTTGAAAAAAACCAAAAAAACAACCAAATTGAAGCCAATGTTTCCAGCGAATCTGTTGAAGACGCATGCCATGACAAATGGCAACCGCACAAGCATCCATTGCCAACGCAAATGCCGTAATCAAAATCATGATAAATGACATCTGTTCCCCCTCTTCAAAACAAGCCTCAACTGGCTGTTGATAGATCTATATTCTGTTGAGATTAACGTTTGGCCACAAACCACGTACCAATACATGCCCCATCTAACAGGTCTGTAATATCCTGTGGTCTGGCACCGTTGGCAATAACCATGTCAATTCCGGACGCTGTCGCAATTTGAGCCGCTTTTAGTTTCGTTTTCATGCCGCCTGTTCCACGCGAACTGCCCGAATCTCCAGCTAGACAGAACAAGGATTCATCTAGCTGCGTCACCTGGTCAATCAAACGAGCATCCGGCACCTGACGCGGATCGTGATCATACAGACCGTCGATATCAGATAACAAAATGAGCAAATCTGCCTCTAACATCCGCGCAACATGGGCAGATAAGGCATCATTATCTCCAAAAGAACCATTGTGATAGACCTCACGAATCGAAACACTGTCGTTTTCGTTCACAATCGGAATCACCTCTTTTTCGAGAAGTGCTTTAAACGTATTTGTAATATGCGTAAATGTCATCGGATCTTCAATATCATCTCGTGTCAACAAAATCTGTCCAACATGATAACCATATTCGGCAAAAAGGCGATCATACATGCTCATCAGCTCACATTGCCCAATGGAAGCAAAAGCTTGTCGTTCGCGGATCGTATTCGTTAAAATCTCGGCACGCAATTTACTCTTTCCAATGGCAATTGCGCCAGAGGTCACCAAAATAACCTCTCGCCCTTGATTCATTTGATCGGCTAAGGCACGGCATAAGCGATCCATATGGCGCAAATTCATACGCCCATTTTCGTACGTGATGGTAGATGTACCCACCTTAACAACGAGCCTTTTTGCCGCCTTAAAAGCCTGCCTTGAACGATGCCTCTCCATGATTGATCCTCCACGTAAATTGACATTATACACTTTCCTCTAAAAGAAACATCGATATTAACCGCGTTCACCGTTATAATATCGATAGGTCATGATCTGGTTCAGTTCTTTAAAGGAGATTTCCATGGGAAAACGCGAATCTTATATTAGCTGGGATGAATACTTTATGGGCGTTGCCCTTTTAGCTGCACAAAGAAGCAAAGATCCAAATACACAGGTGGGCGCTTGCATTGTCAATCCAGATAAACGCATTATTTCCACAGGATACAACGGTTTCCCCCGCGGGATTGACGACGATGATTTCCCCTGGGAGCGCGATGGCTCAGCATTGGATACAAAATATTTTTATGTCTGCCATGCGGAATTAAATGCCATTTTAAATCAACCTGGAAAAAGCCTGACTGACTGTACCATCTATGTGGCATTATTTCCCTGTAATGAATGTGCCAAAGCGATTATTCAATCTGGCATTAAAGAAGTGGTTTATCTATCCGATAAATATGCCAATCTAGACAGCACCATTGCGTCAAAACGCATGTTTGCTGCGGCAGGCGTCAAATTACGTCAACTACAACCCAAAAAAGCAACCATCACCCTCCACTTTGATCCCCAGTAAATTTCATGAAGCGAAAAAATCAACACAACCCTTTAGAATCTGATACGCCAAAGAAACCCCTTCAGCTGCCGCCGGTGCACACCAAACGCATCGATTCAGCAGGGGAAGACATTCAGCCCGTCAAATATGCCACGCCGGTGAGCAAAACCACATCCTATGAGCGGCTGATGAAATCGCGCCAAAATAAAGCAGGCATAAAAGCGCCTATCGCTGAGGCTAAAAAGCCTAAAACAGCCTCGCCCGAAAAGGTTCGTCTGCCACAAGCGACAATGACAAGCAGGCCAGGCACCTCTCTTCAAACGCCCGAACCGCCGCCAGAACCACATAAACCGCTTAATCCCTCGGTAAAATCAAACCTTCCTCAAGGCCTTTCGACAGACGATGTGGAAGTCCGAAAGCTTCAAGGCAAGGTCAATTTGCCAATCGATAATCAAAGCAAAACCATCCAACAAATCGTGCGCAGCAATGCGCTGACCGTCTTCAACTTCTTAAACCTCGTGCTTGGTGCCTTAGTCATCTTTGCGGGCTTGCAAAAACCAACCTATTTTCTAAACCT
>JAEZVR010000147.1 GCA_023420715.1 Bacillota bacterium
CCATTGAACCTCAAAAAATCTTGCGTTCTTTTAAGGGGTTGGATCAAACGGAGGCCTTTCAGTCATTTAAAAATTGGTTCAATAATCGACGTCATCAGAATAAAGCGGCAGATTCGTCGCAACCAAGAAAAGAAGATGCGGATGATCCGCCTGGAAAAAAAGTGCCTCATCCTGATGCTGAACACCAAGCGGTTTTAACAGCATTGGATCCTTATTTGGAAACGGATCTGTCGTTTTTGGGGGAAAATGCGCCTAAGAGTGTGCTGGACTTTACCCGTCTGCTATCGATTTTGGGTGATGCAGGTGATGTGTTGGGGAAAATTCCACCGCTACTGCCGCGGTTTATGCTCACCAATCAATATTTGGTACACATGTTGTCTGATCAAGTGCGTCAAAAACAGGGTTTGCCGGCGAATCATCCGTATCGAACGACGGCTTCTGGCAAAAATTACCAGCACGTAAAACCGATCGTTGATGGGGAACTAGAATGTGTTATCTTTGGTTTTCATCAACCGCAGACGAGTCGGAATCTCGCCAAAATTAGTGTGTTTGGGTTGCGTTTTTTGGCACGTTTGGCCGCTTGTTTGATGAATGCGTCTAAAATGGGAAAAATCCGCGTGATTGCGACGACGTTGAGCGTTGTCATTGGTGCATTGACGGCTGGAGCGGTCCCGCTTCCGCCTGAACTTTTAACCATGATGATTGTTTTCATCATCGGCTGTTGTGAAGCAGCAAAGGATACAAAAGCTTTACTCAATGGTAAGCCAGCCCCATTATTAGGTGATCGCAAGGGCAAACAGCTTTACCTCTATTATCAAGATTATCTCTCGCTATTTTTGTTGTTCTGCTCGCCGACCAAACATTGCCAGGGTGTTGGGGTGCTCGCAGAAAAAATGGCACAGGAGACTTTGTGTCTGGGCGTGCAGATTCGCTTGGATTGGTCAGATCCGTTTGGTTTTGGACTGAGGCGTCAATATGAGTATGCGCATCATTATGATTTGATAGCGCCAGGCGGTCGGTCGCTAGATGAGGCAAAACAGGATGAATAAACGATTTTTGTCGGGAAGTATCACGTTAGAAGCTGCATTTGGTCTTGTGGTGACGATGGTTTTTTGTCTGGCTTTGTGTTTGAGTATTTTATCGGTTCAAGCGACAATGCATCTACAACAGGCGCTTGATCAAACGGGTCGGGAATATGCTCAGATTCAATTGGCTCAATCTTTATGGCAATCTCGACCAAAGTCGGATTCGCTGGAAGCAGCACGCAACGGCCAGACCGATCGGACAGAACTGAAGACACTTCAAGAAACGGTCAAACAGACCCATTTATTAGGACCATTTGTCTTACAGCGTATTCGCCATTGGTATAACAAACAAATTCAAGCGAAGCCTTATTTACATCATGTCGTTGGGCAAATGAAAATTTTAATCAAACCGAATCAGCTGAACGGTTTAACCCTTTTACGCCTCTCCTACAGCGTGCCAACTGGTGTGATCCCGCTGGAACGACAACTACAATTATTTGTTCCGGATTGGCGTTATCAAGCGCATTCCATGTCTCAACAGCAATTCGCAAAAGCAAGCGATAATATCTGGGAAAAGTCGAATTTTGAACGTGGCAAACAGTTTCGCCAGCTGTTTGGTGCGAATTTGCCGACCTTTTTTCCAGTGATTGCTAAACAGAAATCGGGTGTTGTGACCAGTATTAAAAGTCTCGATTTAAATCGGCCACATTACCAACGATTGAAAGACTTAGAACGCAAGGTAGAAGGTCACCTCTTGGCTTTAGAGCGGTTTTCAGGCGGTTCTGTACAAGGCTATGTGGTGAGACCGACAGATATCCGGCAGCGAGAACTGTTGCTGGTTATCCCCAAAAATAGTCCGCCCAGTCAGTGCACATGGTTGCATCAGTGGGCAGCACGCCAACAGAAGCACAACTTAATTGTCTCCATTAAAATGTATGGGGAAAGTCCACGAGCAAGTGATCCAGTAATGCCAGTAACGCGCGATGAATCAGTCGCTCCTGCAGAATGGTCGTCAAATGAGGGCTTAAATTAAATGTGAAGAAAGCTGAACGATCCGCTTAAATACTTGCGATGACTGCGTGTGATGTGTACTATTGAAACTGTATTTTTGCGTGGAGTAACAGCGATATGAGCTATAAATTAAAAGATGAACAAATAGATCAGCTATTCGAAGCTGTTTTGCAATTGCAAAATATCGATGAATGTTATGCTTTTTTTACAGATTTATGCACAATATCAGAAATAAAGTCGATGGCACAGCGGTTTCATGTGGCGACATTATTAAATAATGGCGCTAAGTATTTGGATATTTGTGAAACAACCGGTGTGAGCACGGCGACCATTAGTCGTGTGAATCGCGCCCTCGAATATGGTGCTGAGGGTTATCATACAGTTTTTAAACGGCTGGCAGAAAAAAACAAAAAGGAATCTTAGCGTGTCTTCTACACGCTTTCTTTTTCAGCGGGTATGTAAATCAATAAAATTTGCAGTCGATAAGGGATCATCATGGGACTAATAAAGAAGATTTTTGGAACGTATAGCGATCGAGAAATTAAACGGATTGAACCCATTTTAAAATCGGTTCTAGAGTTGGAAGAAACCTATAGTCAATTATCAGAGGAAGCGCTCAAGCATAAGACCGTGGAGCTTAAAGGCCGTTTGGCAGCAGGTGAGAGCCTGGACGATATTTTGCCGGATGCTTTTGCAACCATCCGTGAGGCGGCTTGGCGTGTGCTAGATATGAAGCATTATCCGGTTCAAATTCTTGGTGGCATAATCTTGCATCAAGGCCGTATTGCGGAAATGAAAACGGGTGAAGGTAAAACTCTTGTAGCGACCCTGCCGGTTTATTTAAATGCACTTTCTGGTCAGGGTGTTCATGTGGTGACAGTCAATGATTATCTTGCCCAACGCGACAGCGAATGGATGGGGAAGGTGTATCGTTATCTCGGTTTGTCGGTTGGTCTAATTGTACACGGCTTGACCAATGAACAACGGCGCGAAGCCTATCATGCCGATATTACCTATGGCACCAATAATGAATATGGCTTTGATTATTTGCGCGACAACATGGTCACCTATAAAGAGGAAATGGTACAACGTCCCCTGCAATTTGCCATTGTCGACGAGGTGGACTCTATCTTAATTGATGAGGCGCGGACGCCTTTAATTATTTCCGGTCAGGGTGAAGCCTCCACAGATATGTATGTCACGGCAGACCAATTTGTCAAAATGCTCAAACCGTTGGTGGTGACGGAGGTGGAGAGCGATGGCAGTACAGAAGAATTAGCAAAAACCTACGATTATGTTGTCGATCAAAAGGCGAAGACCGCCACTTTGACTGCGAATGGTATTCAAAAAGCAGAAAAGTTCTTTAAATTGGATAACTTGGCGGATGAATCCAACTACAGCGTGCAGCATTATATTAATAACGCTTTAAAAGCCAATGGCACGATGCATGTCGATGATCAATATGTCATCAAGGATGGGGAAATCGTGATTGTGGACGATTTTACAGGTCGTCTGATGTTTGGCCGCCGATACAGCGATGGTTTGCATCAGGCTATCGAGGCTAAAGAAGGTGTTAAAGTCCAGCACGAAAGCAAAACCTTGGCCACGATCACCTTCCAAAACTTCTTTAGAATGTACAACAAGCTTTCTGGAATGACCGGTACAGCTTTAACGGAAGAAGATGAATTCAGAGACATCTATAACATGGATGTGGTGGCCATCCCGACCAATAAACCAAGTCAACGTATCGATTTGCAAGACGCGGTTTATAAAACAGAAACTGGGAAATACCGTGCCTTGCTCAAGGAAGTGATGTCCGCCCATGAAAAAGGGCAACCGATCTTAATCGGTACGGTGTCTGTTGAAAAATCGGAATTTTTGTCGGCCTTGTTTAAGCGCTATAACATTCGACACAATGTTTTAAATGCAAAAAAACATGAGCGTGAAGCAGAGATTGTGGCTCAGGCTGGCCGTTATGGTGCGGTGACCATTGCCACAAACATGGCAGGTCGTGGGACGGATATTTTGCTCGGTGGTAACCCGGAGTTTATGGCGCGACAGCAATTGCGCAAAGAGGGTTATGAAGATGCCTTAATTGAACAATCTACGGCCTATAACGAGACGGACGATGAAGTTGTTTTAGCGGCACGCCAAAAATTCCATGACCTTGTCGATCATTATGCAAAAACCACGCAGTCGGAACACGATCGGGTTGTGGAAGCCGGTGGTTTGTATATTATCGGTACAGAGCGTCATGAGTCTAGACGGATCGACAACCAGTTGCGCGGTCGTTCTGGTCG
>JAEZVR010000159.1 GCA_023420715.1 Bacillota bacterium
GTCTCTGAACTCCGTATCTTAAGTGAATCTCAAACACCACCTTTTTATATTGAAGAGAATAGTGAGGCCAGAGAATCTCTTCGCCTGGCTCATCGCTACTTAGATTTGCGTCGTCCGGATTTGCAGCGCAATTTTGCCTTAAGACATCGTATCACGGCGATTACCAACCGTTATTTTGATGAGCAGGGTTTTTGGATCGTGGAAACACCGATGCTGGGTAAGAGCACACCAGAAGGTGCCAGAGACTATTTGGTGCCAAGCCGTGTCTTCCCAGGTCAGTTTTTTGCCCTGCCTCAATCGCCACAGCTCTACAAGCAGTTGTTGATGGTGGCTGGTTTTGATCGTTATGTGCAAATTGCAAAATGTTTTCGAGATGAAGATTTGCGTGCAGACCGCCAACCCGAATTTACCCAAGTCGATTTGGAGATGAGTTTCGTGGATGCGGATGACGTCATGACTGTGACAGAAGGTTATGTTGCGACGATTTTTCAAGAAATTCTTGGGGAAACCGTCCAATTGCCATTACAGCGCATGACCTATCAAGAAGCCATGGAACGCTATGGTTCTGATAAACCTGACTTGCGCTTTGATTTAGAATTACAAGATGTTGGATCCTGGGCAAAAGAGGTGGATTTTACACCGTTTACTGAAGCCCTAAACGACAAGGGTATTGTCAATGTGGTTGTGGCCTCTGGCGCGGGTGCTTTTACTCGCAAACAAATGGATCAATTGACCGATTATGTTAAAACCTATCGTTTAAAAGGCTTGCCTTGGCTTGTTGTGGGAGATGACCTTTCGGTTAGAGGCTCTTTTGTCAAATGTCTTCAGACACCACAAATTGAAGCATTGATTGCACAATTGAATGCTAAACCAGGTGATGCCATTTTCTTTGGTTGTGGCGCTTATAAGGTGGTTAAAGAAGCTTTAGGCCAATTGCGTTGCGAATTGTCTCGCCGGTTGAATCTTTTAGAAGGGAAGCCGCACAGACTCTTGTGGGTGACTGAGTTTCCACTGCTTGAATATGATGATGAAGCCGGTCGCTATGTCGCGATGCATCATCCATTTACAAGCCCGATGGATGAGGATTTGCCCTTGTTGGAGACGAACCCTGCTGCGGTCCGTGCAAAAGCATATGATATTGTCCTCGATGGCAATGAATTGGGTGGCGGTAGTATCCGTATCCATAATCAAGATTTGCAAAAACGCATGTTTGCGTTATTGGGTTTTAGCGAAGAACAGGCTTTTGAAAATTTCTCCTTCTTATTAGAGGCTTTCCAGTATGGTGTGCCACCCCATGGCGGCGTTGCCTTGGGCTTAGATCGTTTAGTCATGCTATTGGCCAAGACAAATAGTATTCGCGATGTGATTGCATTCCCGAAAGTGCAAAATTCGTCTTGTTTAATGACAAAGGCGCCAGGTGTTGTTGCTCAAACGCAATTGGATGAATTAGGTTTGGCGATTCAAGCTGATGCTTCGGCATCCGATTTGCAAGCGGAAGTTTAAGGGAAAACACATTGAAAAAGTCTCGCGTTGAAAAAACACCGATTATTGATGATGCGCAGCTGGTTCGGCCGCCAGAAATGACACTGTCTTATCCATCGCTTGTCGACGCTACCGTCCATCCTCAGAAAGCGCATCGGCGGCGCAGTGTATGGCGGGAACTCTTTGACTGGGTTAAATATTTAGTCATTGCGGTTGTTTTGGGGCTCTTGATTAATCATTTCGTTTTACAGCGAAATGAAGTCGTGGGGCATTCAATGGATCCGACTTTGCAAACAGGAGATCAGCTCATTGTGCAAAAGGTCAGTCATTGGTTTAATGGCATTCACCGTGGCGATATTGTGACTTTGCACGGCGAAAGTATACCGGGTGCAAAAGGGGCTTTAAACGAAGATTTGGTTAAACGGGTTATTGGAGAGCCTGGAGACCATGTCCAAATTCGTGACGGAAAAGTTTGGATAAATGGCGAGGTACTAGAAGAACCCTATTTGTCTGGAACGATATATACAGATGTGTTTGATCCTCGTTGGGCAGACCTCAAACTGAAGACAGATGAATATTTTGTCTTAGGGGATAACCGCACAAATAGCCGAGATAGCCGTTCGTTTGGTCCTGTGCCCCAAAAAGCCATTATGGGAGAACTGTGGTTTCGCGTCTATCCATTTAACCGCTTTGGCTCGGTTCGTTAATTTGGTATTGAAAGGTGATGATGATGTCATCTGATCGTCAACAACAGATTCGTAATTTTTCGATTATTGCTCATATTGATCACGGCAAATCGACTTTGGCTGATCGTATGATTGAGTTAACAGGTGTTTTAACAGATCGGGAAATGCAAAATCAAGTGCTCGATAATATGGACATTGAGCGCGAAAGAGGGATTACAATTAAGGCACAGGCCACTCGGATGCTGTATCAGGCAAAAGATGGTAAAACCTATACCTTTAATTTGATCGATACACCAGGTCATGTGGATTTTAATTATGAGGTGAGTCGCTGTTTGGCGGCATGTGATGGTGCAGTTCTTGTTGTTGACGCAGCCCAGGGCGTAGAAGCCCAAACGTTGGCGAATGTGTATTTGGCGATTGAATCCGATTTGGACGTTTTACCGGTCATTAATAAAATCGATTTGCCATCTGCTCAGCCTGAAGTCGTACGCCATGAAATAGAAGATGTGATTGGTATTGATGCCACAGAGGCACCGCTGATTTCTGCAAAGGCCAAAATCAATGTTGAAGAAGTGCTGGAGAAGATTGTGACGCATTTACCAGCACCAAAGGGTGATGAAAAAGCCCCCCTGAGAGCGCTTGTCTTTGATTCAAAATATGATGCTTATCGGGGCGTTGTTGTCCATGTGCGGATTAAAGAAGGTTCTGTTAAAAAGGGCGATGTCATTCAATTGATGCACAGTGGAAAAACCTACACGGTAACAGAACTTGGGTGGTTTCGCCCGGGTAGTTTAATGCCTGGCCAGATCTTGGAAGCGGGAGATGTTGGCTATATTGTTGCCAATATCAAAAATGTGAGAGATACCGGTGTGGGGGACACGATTACGTTGGCAGATCGTCCTGCAACGGAACCTTTGCCTGGTTATAAGCCTGTTCAGCCCATGGTGTTTTGTGGATTGTATCCAACGGGTAGTGCTCGTTATACAGAATTGCGGGAGGCCCTCGAAAAATTACAAATTAATGATGCGGCTTTAACTTTTGAGGCCGAAACGTCTGTTGCCTTGGGCTTTGGTTTTCGCTGTGGTTTTCTGGGTCTTTTGCATTATGAGATCGTACAGGAAAGACTTGAGCGGGAGTTTGATATTGATTTGATTTCCACGGCCCCGTCTGTCGAATATAAAATGCATTTGACAGATGGAACGGTTGTGTCTTTGGACAATCCGACGAACATGCCGGATGCGGCTTTAATTGATCATTTAGAAGAACCCATTGTATCTGCAGAAATTCTGACGCCTAAATCGTATGTGGGTAATATTATGGATTTGTGTCAGGACAGACGGGGTACATATATTGATATGCGCTATCT
>JAEZVR010000052.1 GCA_023420715.1 Bacillota bacterium
TACTCCCACCGGATCAAAACGGGCAAATTGCGCAGCATACTGAGGTGTCCACAGGGCCTTATGAATTGCACGACTTCTTTTTGTACTACATGTTGCGCCATGGTTATTCTGGACAAGACCTACTTGATCTGGCGCACTTCGTTTTTACACCAGAAGGTAAAAAAATGCGTCAGCACATCTGCTCGGCTTATCCATGGCAAAAAATAAATCAACAACCGGAAGGCGACCTGCCTGTCGGCGAGTACACAACCGAAACCTTGACCCACTGGTACAATGTCTTTATCCGACGTTTCTTTAGCCAGCAGTACAAGCGGTCTCCCATGCCAGATGGCCCTAAAGTCGGCAGTATTGGTTTATCGCCACGAGGTGATTGGCGCATGCCCTCGGACGCAATCAGCACGGTATGGCAGGTTTGAGATCGCCGTTATAAATTTCAAATCATCGGCTATCTTTTTTAACAATAACCCTTCACAAATAACTGAGTTATAATAAACGCCGTTAGCAAAAGTAAATCTAGACACGCTCGTGTTGTCTAAAGGAGATCCCATGAAAAAATCTGTTTTGATCTTTCTAACGTCCTTATGTCTCGGCCTTACCCTCGCTGGTTGCGGACAAAAAAACGCCGATGATGCAAACACAACCAGTCGCCAATCCCAGTCCCAGTCCGTCGATGCATCTGCAAACACATCGAGTATGCCAGATTGCTGTGCCAAAAAAGACGGCTCCAAAGCACCCGACTGTTGCGGCGATCCAAGCGCCAAAGAAAAGCCCGCTTGCTGTTCTGGAAAACACAAGCCGCACGCCAACACTGCCAGTTACATCATCGATACCAAAGGTGAGACTGAGGTAAAAGCCGTTTCTCAAATGGCTGTCGGTGCACATTACAATGGTGTTTTAAATCAATATCAGATCTCTGTCGATTTAAAAAACAGCGACGCACAAGCCTTAACCCAACTCAAATTCAAAATCACCTTAAAAGATGCATCTGGAAATGAAATCGGATCGCTCGAAAAAACCAGTTCACACCAAGTACAACCGGATGAGCAATCACCTTTTGTTTTTCAACTAACCCCTGCCGAAGCACACGCAGAAGGTAAGACTGTCAAAACAATTGAAGTAACTCTATTAGAAGCTCAGTCCGCACCTAAGGCAGATATTCACTTTGCCGATGCCGATTTGCAACGCAAAGATGTTTCGGATAAAACAGAGAATCAGCGCATAACCTTTACTGGTTCCTTGCAAAACATCACTGAACATGAAGCAAAAAATGTCCGTGTTTATTTAACCTTGATAAAAGACACCAAGGATATCGGTGGCTATCGCTCGGAATTAATTCCCAGTATCGGTGCAAACCAAAGCGTCACCTTTAAATGCCAAGACATCCCTGCAGATTTAACCTATGATACTGTGCGTTTGACGCCTGTCGTCAATGATCAGGAATAACCGCTTCATCTGCAAATCATTCAACCGCAAACGCTCACATTTTGTGGGCGTTTCCTATGACAGAAAGTTTTGTAACCATACCCATGCATTACCCTATTCAGACACTCAAGACATTTGGATCCCAGCTCATGACAGCTGTGGGCATGTCTCAAATTGACGCAGATCATCTACTGGACAACCTCCTGCTCAGCGATATGAGGGGCGTTCGATCACACGGTCTAACCCGTTTGGCAGCCTATATTTATCGCATCGAAAAAGGTCTAACTGACGCCAAGTCTCAACCAGAAATCATTCAAGATTATCCTGCGGCAATAACAATCGACGGCAAAAATGCCATGGGATCAACCATTGCAACCTTTACCATGTCGGCTTGTATCGAACGCGCCAAAAAAGCAGGCACTTGTTTTGCCACGGTCAACCATGCCAATCACTATGGCTTTGGTGCCTACTACACAGATCTGGCGGCCAAAGAAAACATGATTGGCTTTGCCGTCTGCAATACCCCTGCCCTCGTCGCACCATTTGGCGGTGCAGCAGCCGCCCTCGGAACGAACCCCGTATCGTGTTCTGTCCCCGCCAATCGTCATCCTGCTTTTGTCATGGACATGGCTACCAGCGTCGTTGCCCGTGGCAAAATCGATTTGGCATACAAAACCGGGCAATCCATTCCAGACCATTGGGCAATTGATGCCAATGGCTATCCCACAACAGACCCCGCAAAAGCACGGCTGGGCACCCTCCTTCCCTTTGGGGGGCCAAAAGGTTACGCGATCGGCTTGCTCATTGACATCTTATGCGGACCTCTAGCAGGGGCAAAAACCAGCCGTCATATCGAATCAGTCTTTGAATCACCCACGCAGGCATCCAATATCGGATATTTTATGGGTGCGATTGACATCTCTAAATTCACCGATGTCCAGCGCTTTAAAGATGATGTGGATCGCCTATTTGACGAAATCAAAGCTTTACCTAGCGCCCCGGGTTTCGATTGCATCTGCATTCCAGGCGAAATGGAGTACCACGCGACCGAAACGGCCAAACACACTGGTATCGATTTACCGGATGCGGTCATTCAAGAGCTCACCCTCGTCGGTCAGCGCTACCACGTTCCCTTTCCATCGCCACATCAAGCAGAATCTTAATCGCATTTTGCGTATAATAAGAAAGTCAGTTTGATTGAATTTGAGGAAACCTTCATGAATTTAAAAGATAAACTTCGCCATGTTCTTGATTTTCCAAAGCCTGGTGTTGACTTCATTGACATTACAACCGTCCTAAGTGATCCAGAGGCTTTTCATGCAACCATTCAACAAATGGAAGAAGCCATTCGAGACTTAGAAGTCGATCTGATTATCGGTTCCGAATCACGCGGATTTATTATGGGGGCGCCACTTGCCTATGCAATGCATAAAGGCTTTGTACCTGTTCGCAAAAAAGGTAAGCTTCCATACAAAACGGTCAGCGTTGACTACGATCTAGAGTATGGTCAAGATCATCTCGAAATGCATATTGATGCCATCAAACCTGGTCAACATGTCTTGGTGGTCGACGATTTGTTGGCAACGGGCGGAACAGCTAAAGCGACCTGTCAGCTCATAGAGTCTCTGGGGGGAATTGTCGAAGGGCTGTTATTTTTTATCGAACTCAGCACCGAATTCAATGGAAGATCGGTATTAAAAGATTATCCAGTACGTTCACTCGTTCAGTTTTGAGGATCACCTGAGCTGTTCCTATGGCCTATTCTATCGTGCAGCATTTTAGCCCTAAGAGCTTTTTCTAGACAAAATCAGCCAAAAACCGACATTTCGTCGGTTTTTCTTTTATACAAAATCATGAGCCACCAGCGCTCTTGCACAAGGCCTCAAGAAGTGTTGACTTTACTGATTTAGCGTGATAAATTGATAA
>JAEZVR010000101.1 GCA_023420715.1 Bacillota bacterium
CGGTTCAACAAAGATAATTTGGGATAGGGCAAAACATAGTCATCTGTTAAATACAAAACAACAGGACAAGCAAAATAATCTGCCAATTGATGCACGATCCGATAACTAAACCGCGCATCACCACCGACAAAGAATAAAACATCGAAGGAAGTCTCACCCAACTGTTGAAAAAAACTAGCATTTTTTCGCCGAAAAGGGTAACTACGCCATAAAACTTCTCTCAGCATTTTCAGCACGGGTCTATGACGTTTTGCTTGATGATAAATATTGGCTGTTGGGGCCTGGCTGGCAAGGTTCATCTGACCTGGCTTAATGCAATGCCATAAACCGGGCTTTCGATGCATCACATGGTAATCGCTCAATTGGTAAAACCATTGCCCCTCCCGTTGTTGTGGCAGGCAAACCGTCGGCAATTCCGGTCTAAAATACAACTGAACAACCTCGAGATCTGGCACATCAGAAAAGAAAGAAAACAAGGTTTTGCCGTTATTTTCAGTTAAAGAGAGGGGATTTTGGCTAACCAATAAAATGCGCATACGCTATTCTCGTTCAGAGACTTGATCCCAAATCGTCTTTTTGACAATATGTGCGTAACTTTGAATGAGCTTCACAACCTTAACAGAAACATTGGTATCCTGATAATCTGACGCCATCACCGTCGGTTCGTTGTTTTCTGCCATTGCAACTGCCAATTCCACAGCCTGAGCAACATCAGTCGGATAGACCCCGCCCACAATGACCGTCCCTTTATCTAACACCTCGGGGCGCTCTGTGGATGTCCGGATCAGCACACCACTAAAGCCAAGCATCGCACTCTCTTCAGACAAGGTGCCACTATCCGACAACACACAATAACTATTCATTTGCAATTGATTGTAGTCAAAAAAACCAAAGGGACGCAGATTTTGCACCAATGGATGAAATTTAAACCCGCGTTGATCAATCCATTTTTGACTGCGTGGATGGGTCGAATAGATAACGGGCATTTGATAGGTCTCTGCAATATGATTAATGCTGGACATCAAAGCCATGAACTTCGTTTCATGATCAATATTTTCCTCTCGATGGGCAGAGACCAGAAAATAACGCTTTTTCTCTAATCCAAGTGTCGACAACACTTGTGATGACTGAATATTTGGCAGATAGGTTTCCAAAACTTCACGCATGGGAGATCCAGTCACAAAGATCGTTTTTCCATCAATCCCTTCATTGAGCAAATAACGTCGAGCATGCTCTGTGTAAGGCAAGTTAACATCACTGATATGATCAACAATTTTTCGATTGACCATCTCAGAAACATTCCAATCCCAGCATCGATTTCCAGCTTCCATATGAAAAATCGGCACTTTTAACCTTTTAGCCGATATCGCACACAGGGCAGAGTTGGTATCCCCAAGTACGAGAAGCGCATCTGGTCTAACCTGCTGCATCACCTCGTATGACTTGCTGATAATATTTCCCATTGTCGCACCGAGATGTTCACCCACACTTTCCAGATAATAGTCGGGCGCGCGCAATCCCAAATCTTCGAAGAAAATTTCGTTAAGGGTATAGTCCCAATTCTGTCCCGTATGGACAAGCACGTGATCAAAATAGCGGTCACAGGCTTTAATGCAGGCAGATAGACGGATAATTTCTGGACGAGTACCAATGACCGTCATCACTTTGAGTTTTTTCATACTTCCTCCACCACGGGCATAAAAAAGGTGTCTGGATGATCTGGATCGAAGGCCTCATTTGCCCACATCACTGTAATGAGATCATCTTGACCAATGTTTTCAATATGATGCGTATACCCAACGGGAATATCAACCACCTGCAGTCGCTCACCACTCACCTCATAGGTGATGATCTCTTTCCCATCAATCGCTCTAAACTGAATCCGAGCTCGACCTTTGACGACTAGGAATTTTTCGGTCTTCGTATGATGCCAATGTTTGCCCTTAACAATGCCTGGTTTGGCAACGTTAATCGACACCTGGCCACGCTCTGGCGTACGTAAAAACTCGGTGAAAGAGCCTCGATCATCTACATTCATTTTCAGATCGTATGCAAAATCATCCGAACGCAAATAGCTTAAATACGTACTATAGAGTTTTTTGTCAAAGGGATCATCAAGCTGAGGCACTTGCAAGGTCTGTCTCATCCGTCTAAAAAACTGCAACCGATCGGCTAATTCACCGATGGTCACCCGATGAATGGGCAATATCCCGTAGTATGTGCGATCGCCGATCTTTTCTTCCGTTAATCCCGGATGAGCAGGTCCGGACATCACAGCATCCAGGCCGCCTGCGGCAACTTTGGCAAAAATAGAAAGCCAGGTCTGAAGTAAATCATCAATATACAAAAAAGGCACTTCTACCGTTGGATCGTGAATGGTCAAAGGCTGGTCTTGGCAAATTAAATGACAAAAGGTTGCCACAACACTATTGTAATGCGGACGACAGAACTTGCCAAACAAATTGGCCAAGCGAAAAACCATCACACGATGAGCGGTCTGTCGCTCTAGCGTAAAAAGGCTCTCCTCACCGGCACGTTTAGAATCGCCATAAGGTTGATCTGTCTGAGCAGCGTGAATAGAAGATGCCAGTAGAACAAGCGCTGGACGCTGTCTTTGTTTAAGCTGATCTGCGATGGATTGGGTCAACCCTTGATTCACACGATAAAAATCTGCCACATCATGCGGTCGGTTCTCCCCGGCTAAATGGACAACAACGTCGGCCGTTTGAAGATGGGGCTTTAAAACAGCTGGATCCGTATCCTTATCGTAATGAATGATCTGAGGCTCAAACGATACGGGTGTAGATAAAGCCGCACAGAGATTTCGCCCCACAAAACCCTTTGAACCCGTGATTAAAATGGATAGTACCGGCTTAGCCATGAAACTCTTTCATCTCCAAAAGACGCTTTTGAATATACGGTATAGCAAGCAATTTCTCCTTTAATTGCTCAACCGTCAGACGTTCCGCATTATCGGAATTAAATTCTTGATAAGCATCTTTTGCATCAACCCCTTGGTTAAAGTACTTGTCATAATTCAAATTGCGATTATCTGCGGGAATACGATAAAAGTCACCCATATCAATAGCATGTAAACCTTCTTCTTTTGTAAGCAAGGTCTCATACATTTTTTCGCCATGACGAATACCAATTTCCTTAATAGGATAATCGGCTGTGGCAAAAATCTCACGAACCGCTATGGCTAAATCTAAGATTGTACTGGATTTGGCCTTCATGATCATCGTATCGCCACTTTGAGCATGCGTAAAAGCATAGAGCACCAAATCCACGGCTTCATCCAAACTCATCATATAACGCGTCATGTTGGGATTGGTCAGCGTGAGCGGTTCTTGGCGTTGAATTTGATCAATAAACAAAGGAATGACAGAACCACGTGAACACATCACATTCCCATAACGCGTGCCACTGATTATGGTCTTTTTATAGCCATGCTGACTCAACCGCGATCTCGCCACAAAAAGCTTTTCCATCAATGCCTTTGTCATGCCCATCGCACTGATGGGGTAGGCCGCTTTATCCGTTGACAGGCAAACCATGTTTTTAACCCCACAATTCATGGCTGCATTGATCACATTTTCTGTTCCAATAATATTCGTCTTAACAGCCTCAATCGGGAAATATTCACAACTGGGGACTTCTTTCAATGCCGCCGCATGAAAAACATAGTCCACACCATACATTGCTTGTTGAATCGCCGCTGCTTCCCGAATATCACCGATATAGTACCGAACCTTATCGCTCTTTAATTCATGACGCATACGGTCTTGTTTTTCTTCATCTCGAGAAAAAATACGGATTTCGCCAATATCTGATTGGAGAAAGCGATCAAGCACCGCATGACCAAAAGAACCCGTCCCCCCTGTAATGAGTAAAACTTTATCCTTGAAAACTGTCATATCTAGATGTCGATCGAGCTGCATAATGTTCCCTTTCTCCTCGTAAACTGCCCTAAATTATAGCATAATAACCTATTTTTTCGCGGGTAAGACTTTGGTTAAAATGGCCTTTATCTCTGTCTTGACCAGATAAAAACCAACACAAGGTGCCAAAATACAAGTGATGACCTGAACAATCGGTTGTGGGCACAGATAAAAACTCACAAAAACCAGCGATATCAAACAAATGACTGTTAAAATAAGCTTTTTCGGTATCGTAAATCGAATGAGATCCCGCAACATCCAAACACGGACCATGAGGGTGACCGTAAAGCCAATGATCAAACCCAGGTTTGCCGTTTGAATCCCAAACACAGGCAAGGTGCAAACCATAAAGAAACCATTGCAGACACCACCGATCAAAGTGGACCAAAAAAGCTGATGACTGCGTTTTTCGACATTAAAGATATTGCCAACAAAAGAAGACAGGGCTGACAAGACCACGGCCAAAATAGCAGTCGGCACAAGTGCTTTGGCCCCTTCGTAACCACCGCCAGATTGAATGAGAATACGGAAAATCACCCCCGTATAGGGAATTAAGATCAGCACACCACAAGTTAGCAATCGGATATAGCTTGCCAAAACGCTCGAAAAATACAGATTTCGCTTCTCGTCCTGACTCATGCTAAAGGCCGTTTCCTGCCAAGCTAGGGTAAAGACTGAAATAAAAATATTCACAATCATGGATATGCGATTTGCCGCACTTAACAAACCAAGCGCCGCATCGTCGATATGATTTTGAACATAGAACTCATTAAACTTTGTCATGATGACATAGGCCGTTGCATTCAGAGAAAGCGGGAACGAAAATTTAAGCAATTGCCGCATTAAACGGCCATCCACTTCCCGCCAACGGAACTGACATAATTGCTTTGTCTTCCATTCATAAATCAATATGGAGACAAAAGATGCGCACGCCGGAGAAATAATCAAGGATACAGCCCCCAGTTTTAAGAAAACCAAACAGACCAATTGAGATATACCAAGCACAAAAGTACTGACAATACCAGTTACCACGAAGAGCTTATTTCGTCCAATTCCCCGTGTATTAAACTGATACAAGTAGTCTAAAAGGCAAAGCACGCCCATGAGTAATAACTCACCATAATAAGTTGCCCCTTGACTAGCATTCAAAAAATAGGTCGCCAAGAAAAAGAATGGTAATAGCAAACCCGCAGAAGCGAGCGCATTTGTAAATACTTTGTGTTTATGGGTTAATGATTCATCATCATACATAAAGCGCAAAGCGCCTGCCCAGATTTCAAAAAAACAAATGGAAACCAATTGAGGCAATGTGCTTGCCAACAAGGTTGCTGGACCAAAAATCTCAACGGTTAGGGCCGCCGTCTGAAACCGTGTCAACAAAAATGTAATTAATTTTGAGCAGATATTTCCAAAAAAATAGATGGCGACCCGATACACCAAACCATGACTCTGTTTATGCATCTTTTACTCCCGACGCCATTGATTTTTTAAAATACGTTCTTGCTCTCGTTTAACTTGTCGTTCCGCGATGGTCTGACGTTTATCGTGGATTTTTTTACCACGAGCCAAGCCAAGCCGCAATTTAACACGGCTGTCTTTAAAATATAAATCCAAAGGAACGAGGGTCAACCCTTTTTTCTGAATCTGACCCAACAATTTCATAATCTCTCGCTTATGCATTAATAATTTGCGATGGCGATCCGGATCTACATTATATCGGTTACCCTGCTCATAGGGTTTGATATGGCATCCGACCAAATATAATTCCCCCCCCTTAATGAGTGCGTAACTATCGGTTAAATGCACCTGACCCTGACGAATTGATTTCACCTCAGTTCCGCTTAAAACAAGACCCGCTTCAAACGTCTCCAATATCTCATATTCGTATCGGGCTTTTTTATTTTTGACAATTTCTTTTATGCCTTGTTGTTTCATAATGAAAAGCCTCTAACCAGCGATCAATCGATAAGCTTGCAACCGCATCCAACTGACGAATATCCGGACGGTAAGCGGATGCATAAACTTTTGCGCCCATGGCAGCAATCATAGCCGCATTATCCGTGCATAAAATGGGTGGTGGACAGACAAAATACCTTCCTATTTTTTTTGCACGCTCCGCAATCTCGGTGCGCAACAGCACATTGGCACCCACGCCGCCTGCCAAAGTAATCGGATCATTTGGATAATCCGCAGCCGCGATAAAAACATGTTCGCTTAAGACCTCCACAATGGCTGCCTGAAAACTTGCTGCAATATCGTTAACCGAACAAAGATCTTGCCACTTTTTGCCAACTTTTCTGGCCTGCTGCTCGATCTGATTCAAATAATTCAAACAAGCCGTTTTAACACCGCTAAAGGAAAAATCGAGCGGACGGTCTTTAAAATGTGTTTTGGGGAAAGAAATCGCTTGTGGGTTACCCTGAGTGGCAGCTTTGGCAATTGCTGGACCTCCAGGATATCCCAATTCCAATGATCGTGCAATTTTATCGAAAGCCTCTCCAGCAGCATCGTCACGGGTGGCGCCAAGCAATTCGAACTGCACATCATCGATCACACGAATGAGATGGGTGTGACCTCCCGAAGCAACCAAACACAAAAACGGCGGCTTTAGGTTCGGATCAACCAGATAGTTCGCCGCGATATGCCCTGCAATATGATGGATCGGCAAAAGCGGTTTTTCTAACATCAATGATAAGCCTTTTGCTGCACACAAACCAACCAAAAGCGAGCCAACAAGACCAGGACCTGCCGTGACTGCAATCGCATCCACCTGATCCAGGGAACAATCTGCTGTCTCTAAAGCCTCTTCGATAACAGGCACAATTGCCCCCACGTGACAGCGCGAAGCAATTTCTGGTACCACACCGCCAAACAAGCGATGTGTATCAATTTGACTGGCAATAATATTTGCTCTGATGTGATATCCATCTTCAACGATGGCACAGGCCGTTTCGTCACAAGATGACTCAATACCTAGGATAATCACAAGGTACTCCTTTTGTA
>JAEZVR010000125.1 GCA_023420715.1 Bacillota bacterium
GCTTCATCCATGCCACGCTCAATTAAACGGCTTAGACGTATTGCATCGTCTGCCACCACGACAATGATATGTTGACACCGGTCAATAAAGCCTTTTTCGACGGGAATCGGCACATCTAAGATCACACATTTTTCTCCCTGCTTTTCGGCATCTTTTAGAGAAGCATCCATGCATTCAAAGACGGCTTTATGGACAATTTCACTTAAAAGATCGACCAAATGACGGTTTTTAAAGACCCGATTTGCCATGGCTTGGCGATTTAAATGACCAGATTCAGTTAAAATGTCTTGTCCAAAAGTCTCAACCAGTTGAGGCAGGGCCTTACCGCCGATATCTGTGACTTCGTGCGACAACCGATCGGCGTCGATGACACGAATGCCAGCTGCTTTAAATGCTTGTGAAAGCGTAGATTTGCCAGAGCCTATGCCCCCAGTAATCCCAATGATATACATGCGTCACCTACTTTGTTTGATACCAATTTTTCCCGATGGATAAATCAACTTTTAAAGGAACAGATAAGGGATAAACATGCTCCATCTCATAACGTAGAATTTCAGCAGCTTTGTCAACTGCTTCATCTGGCACTTCAAGAATGAGTTCATCATGAACCTGACAAATCATGACTGCACCAATATCTGCAGCACGCAGCGCTTTTTCGACATTGACCATAGCCAATCGCATCAAGTCAGCGGCTGTTCCTTGTACGGGGGTGTTCATGGCAACCCTTTCTCCGAATTCGACAACAGATCTGGCTTGTGCTTGGAGTTCTGGAATATATCGACGTCTGCCAAATAAGGTTTCCACATACCCATTTTGTTTGGCCTGGAGAATGAGATGGTCTAAGTATTTGCGAACCTCCGGATATTGCCTCTCATATTGTTGAATATACTGTTTTGCCTCGTTATAACCAATGTTCAAATCTTCGGATAAACCATAAATACTGATTCCATAAACAATGCTAAAGTTGACTGTTTTGGCAATTCGACGCATGTGTGCATCAACGGCTTCTTTGGGGACATCAAACAAGGTCATGGCTGTCTTGGTATGAATATCAACTGCAGCTTTAAAAGCCTGACACATGGTCTGATCGTTGGATAAATGTGCCAGCAAGCGCAACTCAATTTGCGAATAATCAGCATCAACCAATTGGTAACCTGGTCTTGCCACAAAAGCTTTTCGGATTTGTCTACCGGCTTCATCTTTAATGGGTATGTTCTGAACATTCGGATCTGATGCGCTCAGTCGACCCGTGGCTGTTAAATTTTGATGAAATTGACAGTGGATGCGGCGATCGGCTGCAACTTACTTGTCCAATCCATCGATATAGGTTGATACCAGCTTGGTTAACATGCGGTAGCGCAAAATATGATCAATGATCGGATGCAAGCCTTTGAGCTTTTGCAAGACATCCTGACTTGTTGCATATTTTTTTGTTTTCGTCTTTTTTATAACAGGTAATTTAAGATCTTCAAACAAAATCGTGCCCAATTGTTGTGTTGAAGCAATATTGAACGACCTGCCTGCCAAGGCGTAAATCTCGTCTTTAATTTGATCAATTTCGGTCTTAAAGTTTTTGGCGATGTCATCTAGTACGTGTTGATCGATTTGAAATCCTGCGGCTTCCATTTGCCCGAGCACTTGAATTAAGGGCATATCCATTTGATAAATCAACTGATCTAAATTTCGTGCTTTGATTTTTTGTTGCGCCGTTTCGTATACTTGTCGCATCACTTGCAGACGTTGAGCGACCGTTTCGATAGACAATTGCGGGGCATATTGTTTGAGCAATTCATGCAAGGTCCATTGGGCATCAAAGTTTTCTTCTAACGCATAGGCTGCACAGCGCAGATCAAAAACGGCACCTAAATAAGCCTCTCCGATGGTGCGAAAAAGTGTCTTGAGTCGCCAGCCCACAAGTACCTGCCCGGTCTTTTGAAGCAATTTTAAAAGTTGCTGAAGCTCACCGACGTGATGCAACTCAATTTCTTCAACTTGAGGATCTTGATAGAGATAAAAACGAACTGGCTCTAATGTATCAAGGATGACAGTTGCTTCTGCATCTCTCCAGTGAATGAAAATGGGCTCCTTTGTCCATTTTTTATCGGCAAGTGCTTTTAGCGTGGTTTGATTCAGCTCGACTTGCTCGATCAACAGAGCGGATTGGGATGGCTGGACATCTATTGCTTGTTCTGTCGTTTCAGAGGGCATGATCTGCCACGTCTGGATGATTTGATTTAAACCGTAGCTTTTTAAAATGTTGTGCGCTTCGGTATTGGACCAATCCGGTATATCAAATGGGCCATTTTCCGCCAAGGGAACATCTGTTTTGATGCGGCATAAGGTTTTTGCCATTGGTAAGAACGGCAAAGCGTTTTCCAAATTTTCCCGTTGCTTGGGATTGAGCTTATCTCGATTTGTGATGATTTGATCTAAGGAACCATAGGTTTGTAATAATTGAGTCGCACGCTTATCGCCAAAGCCGGAAACACCTGGGATATTGTCCGATGTGTCACCTTTTAAGACCTTAAAATCGATATATTGCTCAGGTGTTAAACCATAGGTGGCTTGAAATGACGCAAGTGTAAAGGGCGTAAACGGATCAACCGACTTTGACGTGGTTAAGTACATCAAGTGTATCTGATCATCGATCAATTGCATTAAATCTCGATCACCCGATAAAATGACCACCCGATGACCGGCTGCCTGATGTTTTTTGGCTAAGGTCCCAATGAGATCGTCTGCTTCATAGCCGGGCAAGCACAGGTGTGCAATACCCATTTTTGTCAAAATCTCCTGAATAGAATCAATTTGAGATTTTAAATCGTCTGGTGCTGGTTTTCTAGTGCCTTTATAGGCGGCATAAGCTTCATGACGAAAGGTCTTACTGCTATGATCAAAGGCCACACAGAGTTGATTTGGCGAAAAAGCTTTTAGATAGCGGTGTACGATATTCAAAAAGCCCATTAAGGCGCCGGTTGGTCTCCCCGTTTCATCCGTTAATCGAACATTTGATTTGACACCGTAATAGGCACGGTTTAATACACTTAAACCATCAATGAGCATTAGATCATAGGTCATGTTTCACCTCGCTAAAATAGGACCATGGTTTTACTTTTGGGGGCTCGCAAGTAATTTCGAGCCAATGGTGTTTGGTCGGATGTTCAAAACCATATTGGTATGACCACAAGGCGGGATCAGCATACGTCATGCCCGATAAAGGTTGCGCATATTTGTGATCGCCACAGATGGGATGTCCAATTTTTGCCAATTGTGATCGAATTTGATGCGATCTGCCCGTCTTTAATTGAATTTGCAATTGACTATAAAGCTGATTATCCACCTGCCGCTTTTCGAGGAGTTGGTAATCCAGTTCAGCATATTTGGCCGCTTCGGGTCGATTCGCATCGTCAACATCATAAACACGCACCAAATTTTGGCGTTTGTCTTTTAAAAGATAGTGTTCCAAGTGACCATTAGAAGCGGCAAACTTACCACAAGCAACGGCAAGATAAACTTTTTTAATTTTACCACTTCTCATTTGTTCAGATAGGCGCGATGCAGCCTTCGATGTTTTGGCAAAAAGCATCACGCCCCCTACCGGACGATCTAGTCGATGGATGGCGGCCAAAAAAACTTGACCAGGTTTTTGATCTCGCCATTTTAGCCACGCTTTTAATCGGTTTCCCAAATCCAGATCTTGATGTGTTGCAATGCCATCTGATTGACTGAGCTGTCCAGGACGTTTTTCGACAGCTAGAAGATGATTATCCTCGTATAAGATGGTTACAGGTGAGTGCATGCTGGTGCCTCCCAATGAATGGTCATCCCACAAGGCAGGATAATGGATCGCTGTGAAGATAACAATCCTAATTCATCTCCCCAAACACGACCACCTCGCGGATTTTGGAGGACGAGTTTAACCGTCTGTGTCAACGCCCCTAAACTTATGGTTGTGGCATAAGCGTTAAGAATGAATAAAAGCGCCTCTTGTGCCAACAACGATTCAGTTAACTGCAAAAGTGAACAAAGCTGATCTTCTAACTGCCAGAGTTCACCCGACGGACCTCGACCATAAGCGGGTGGATCCATAATAATCACGTGATATTGACGCCCTCGCCGATTTTCACGTGCAACGAATTTGAGCACATCATCACAGATAAATCGGACGAAAGCATCCTGTCCGCCAGACTTTTGTAGATTGTGTTTGGCTTCCTGAATCATACCTTTAGAAGCATCGACATGAACGACTTCATCTGCGCCAGCAAGTGCAGCTGCGACTGTTGCGCCGCCAGTATAGGCAAAGAGATTTAGGACTCGAACTTCTTGACCAGCGGCTTTTGCCCGTTGGATGACTTGGGCAATTTTATCCCAGTTTGCCGCTTGCTCAGGAAATAATCCAGTATGTTTAAAACTGGTTGGATGAACCTGAAATGTATAAGGCTTATGAAGGCCTGGATAATGAATGAGCCATCGCTCTGGACAGCGACGCTGAAACTGCCAAGCTCCACCACCTTTTGCATTGCGATGGTAGACGGCATCCACCGGATCGTCGTATGCCAAAGGCCATATCGCTTGAGGATCTGGTCTTTTTAGCAAAAACTTTCCCCAACGTTCAATTTTTTGCCCATCTCCACAATCGATTAATTCAAAGTCTGACCATTTATTTGATAAAATCATGACGAAAGATGTCCTTTCGTTTGGAAAACTGACACATGTAAGCCATATTTAGACTACATTATATTATAAGTCTAAAAGGAGATTGAGCATGTCTATTCGTATTTTAATTGCTGATGATGATCCGATCGTTCACGAATCTTTAGGACTCTATTTATCGAATGAATCCTACGCATATGATTCTGCATATAATGGTCTAGAAGCAGAAAAATGTGTTGAAACAACCCCATATGATTTGATTATTTTAGATTTGATGATGCCGGAAAAATCTGGTACAGAGGTGTGCCGCGATATTCGTAAAACCAAAAACATACCGATCATCATGCTGACGGCAAAAGGCGAAGAGATCGATCGCATTTTAGGGTTGGAGTTGGGTGCAGACGACTACATTGTTAAGCCTTTTAGCCCACGTGAAGTCGTTGCCCGCATAAAAGCAGTTCTTCGTAGAATCAGTGAAACAGAACCCCAAAAAGGTAAGCATCTGATCTTTAATCAATTAGAAATTAATTTGGATAATTACCAGGTTAAAGTCGGTGGTCAATCCGTTCCTTTTACACCTAAGGAAGTGGAAGTTTTATATTTATTGGCTTCCCATCCAGGTCAAGTCATGGATCGTGAACAAATATTATCAAAGGTTTGGGGTTACGACTACTACGGTGACACAAGGACAATTGACACGCATATCAAGCGCATCCGCCAAAAAATCCATCAAGAGAATGCAGATTATGCCCTGGTTACCATCTATGGCATCGGATATAAATTTGAGGCCAGCCGGATATGAAGCAACATTGGTTGCGCCGCCGTTTTCTCCTGGTTTTGATGCTGGGCATACTGATGTCAGGCATTTTAACCTATCTCATTTATACCGTTACGTCTTCCCTCGTCTTTCGCCAATTTACGATTAAGGAGTACCAAGAAAAGGCCGCTTATTTGTCTAAGCGAACAGAGCTGTATTTAAACCAAGAATTGTCGCAGATCCGCTATGAAGATACGATGTCGACCACGGCACAAATGCTGGATGCCGGCATTGTCGTGATGGTCTCCCCGAATCAGGTGATT
>JAEZVR010000136.1 GCA_023420715.1 Bacillota bacterium
TCCCACACCCGGGGCAGTTTTTGGGCGGCATATCAAAACCTGAGCCATATTGCCCCCCTTCATCAAAATCACTGTATCGGCAATGTGGACAGCGGTAATGTGGGCACAAAGGATTGACTTCAGTAATGCCACAAAAATGTGCGACGACAGATGATCCCACCGAGCCACGGGATCCCACGATATAACCATCCTCATTCGATTTTTTGACCAGCTTATAAGCGATGTAATACATGATGGCAAAACCATTGTCGATGATCGCCTTCAATTCACGTTCAACACGCTGGCGGACAATATCCGGCAAATGGCCATCTTTTTCATACAAGGCCTTAGCCGTCTCCCAAGTCAGACGACGAACCTCTTCATCTGCTTCGGGAATCAGTGGCGGGAAAGAGCCTTTGGGGAAAGGGCGCAGATCTGGTGAAATGCGCGATGCGATTTTTTTCGGATTTTCAACAACCATCTGATAGGCCAATTGAGGATCAAAATAATCAAAACAGGCCAGCATTTCTTCTGTTGTTCGAAAGTAAAGATCCGGCTGTTGATCGGCATCCGAATAGCCCATATTCATTTGCATAATCGTCCGAGAAATCCCATCTGATTGATGCAAATAATGGCTGTCACAAGTAGCCACGATCGGGCGTTTGGTAAGCTGGGCCAACGAGACAACCAAGCGATTTAAATTTTTAAGATCCTCAACATCATCCACATGATTATCTGGCATGCGCAACAAATACTGATTATTCGACAACGGCTGAATTTCCAAATAATCGTAAAAATAGGCAAGTTGGCGAACTGATTTTTGTGTTAAGGCCTCTTGGGCGGCTGCAAAATTGCCACCGACCTGCGCATACAATTGCTTAATTTGTCTAAAAACCTCTCCGGCTTCGCAGGCTGAGCCAAATATCAAACCAGGTCTTAAGTACGTCAAAAGGCTTTTAGGCAAACGCGGCTTTCTAAAATAATATTGCGTATGTCCTGCGGATACCAATCGATACAGGTGGTACAAGCCCAATAAATCCTGGGCCAAAATAATAATATGATGTGTTTTGGTTTTTCGCTGTGTAATCTCACCACGCGGTAATTGGCCAGCCATTTGATTCAGCATTTCCAAGCTGGGCGATTCCAAGCGCTCATATAAAGTTGCAAAAATCTCACCTGCGGCACGGGCATCATCCACTGCGCGATGATGTTGATCCAAACGAATATGGAGTTTTTCTGCCACCTGGTTTAAGCGATGCGACGGCAGTTCGGGCAGACAATAGCGAGCTAAAGCCACGGTATCGATGGCCGTTGGATTAAAGCGAATTTTAGGTGCCGTATCCTTAGCCATACGATCACCTTCATAACGCAAAAAGCTTAAATCGAACAAGACATTATGTCCAACAATTGGATCAGCACCAATAAAGGCCTTCAATTCGGGTAACACCGTCTCAATAGAAGGTTTATCAATTAAATCCAAATCCGTGATACCAGTCAGGGAGACAATTTTTTCTGGCAAACTCTGATTCGGATTAACAAGGGTAGAAAAAGATGCTTCACTGGCCTCAAAGCGTCCCGTTTGCGCATTTTTAATAAATCGAATGGCACCAACTTCAATGATTTGAGACACTTGTGGATCCAACCCTGTTGTCTCCACATCTATCGCGACAAAACGATCGCCCAATTCGGGCTTGAGAAGATCGTAACAGATGGTTGGGCCATCATCCACCAGATAACCTTCCATACCATAAATCAGCTTAATTGACTTGCCCGCCTTGCGATGGGCATCTACTGTTTCGCAAGCTTCTGGAAATGCCTGAACAACACCATGATCTGTGATTGCCACTGCCTCGTGCCCAAAATGGACGGCCAAATCGACCAATTCTCGAGCGGAAGGCATGGCGTCCTGACTGCTCATTTTGGTATGGCAATGTAATTCAATGCGTTTTTGAGGCGCCAAATCTTGACGCTGTTTTGGGGCGGCCACGATTTCCATCCCACGTACCATGGCAATTAAATCTTTGTCGAAGCGATTATAGCTCACCTCTGCCTGAATACCACACCATGGCTTTTGTTTTAATACCGGTTCAATTTCTTCTCCAATTTCTGGTTTGACAAACATTCGACAAGCGATAGCACCGTCAATACCAAATGCGTCAAATTTAATCAGTAGGCGTGTTTGATCGCTCACTAACCGCGATTCATATTGACACACTTGTCCGATAAAATGTGCCATTCCAGTGTCCGAATCCATTGAAGCTATCGGAATCGGCGAAAGATGAGGATCAATTTTGCCAAAAAGCACATCTGCCTTTTTCTTATATTTCGGTTGATAACGTTTATAGGTTGCGGAATCCTGAGAACTCTGTTTTTCGGCCCGCCCACCCGATGTTTCTAAGGGCTGTTTTGCCGGCACAAAAATCGGTGCATTGACCTGACCTTCGTGATAACGATCTTCCATCGTAAGTAACTGTATATCTCGAATAATCTCAATATCCAAACCCAATTGACGCCGATAGCGTTGTTTAAGCTCTTGGACAAGTGACTGATTAAACTGTCCTTCAAAAACAGACTGAACTTGAAAAACCAAGGTATTTTGACGGGTTATCACACGGCTGTTTTCGAGCACAAAACTCCAAAAACCCTGTTTTTGATTCATTTGCTGACAAATCCAAGGAAAAAAATGCAAAGCAAGCGCTTCCGTTTCCTGCGTCTTCAATAAGGTTTCGCAAGAAAAACGCACATCGACCTCAGGTGCACCAAATATTGATGAACACGCCTGACAAAAAGGCTCCACGGCAGACGCATCTGGCAATTCGTCTAAAGCCAAATGCAGGCATAGGGTTTGCTGGCCACGTGTCATCAACTGGATAATACGCGCATCTAACAAGCCAGTCGTTGCAAGGGCAGGATTGGTCTGAAAGGCCTCTGCGTCTATATGTTGGATCAGCTGACCAAGGCGAATCTGATCTGAATGTGGATCGCTCAAGACTGATCACCCACCTTTTTGACCTGTTCATCGATCAATTGAAACAAAGCATCAATGGCTTCTGCTTCTCGAACAGTAGCTACACGTTCGCCTTTTACGAACAAAACAAACTGCCCCACACCCCCTGCAATGCCAATATCCGCATCTTTTGCTTCTCCGGGGCCATTGACAACACAGCCCATCACCGCTACCTTGAGCGGCACTTGATATTTGGACAAACGCGTTTCCACGGCCTGCGCAATTTCAATTAAATTGACCTTTGTACGACCACAAGTTGGACAAGAAATGAGGGTTGGCCCACTTTGTCTCAAAGCGAGCGATGCCAAT
This sequence comes from Bacillota bacterium, assembly GCA_023420715.1. GTDB lineage: Bacteria > Bacillota > Clostridia > Saccharofermentanales > Fastidiosipilaceae > JAEZVR01. Next base: position 3,296 of record JAEZVR010000136.1, read on the forward strand.
ATCTGCTTAGCCGCCTGTACCTCTAAAACTGGATCCCCAGTCAAAGAGACCCGTATGGTATCGCCAATACCTTCTGCAAGTAGGGTTCCAATACCCACAGCAGACCGGATGATACCCACTTGAGGCGTACCTGCTTCTGTAACACCGACATGCAATGGATAATCGGACTGCTTGGCAATTTCTCGATATGCCGCAATGGTCATCACCGGATCACTCGATTTAAGTGACAAAATCATTTGGTCATATCCACAAGTTTCAATACAATGAGCCGCTTCTAAGGCACTTTCTGCAAGCGCCTGAGGCGTTACACCACCATATTTTTGAATCAAATCCGGATGCAAAGATCCCGAATTCACACCCACACGAATCGGAATCTGCCGCTCTTTTGCCGCCAGCACGACTTCTTTGACACGGTCCATCCCGCCAATATTCCCTGGGTTAATTCGAATCTTAGCCACCCCTTGTTTAATCGCTTCCAAAGCCAACCGATAATCGAAGTGAATATCTGCAACAATGGGCAGGGGCGAACGCGCACAGATCTCCCCTAAAGCTTGAGCGGCATGTTGGTTTAGAACAGCGAGGCGCGTTAAATCACAGCCCGCCTCATGCAATGCATTAATTTGGCGCAAGGTACCGTCGATATCACAGGTATCCGTATTATTCATAGACTGCACAATAATGGGAGCATCTCCACCGATGAGCAAAGAACCAACCGCAATTGTGCGTGTCTGATGACGTTCCCCCAGATAATGGGACATGCTACCTCCTATCGAAACAACCTGACAAGGTCATAGTAGAGTGAAAAAACCATCAGCAATAATAGAATGACGATCCCAATAATGGATACGATCGTTTGGGTTTTGGGCTTTAATGGCCTGCCTCGAATGCCTTCCACGCCAAGTAAAAGCAATTGATTCCCGTCGAGCATGGGGATCGGGAGCAAATTCATAATACCTAAACTCAAAGACAACAAGGCAAATAAACGTAGGAGCATTAGACATTTTTCGCCCAAAGAAGCCGCCTCTGCCTTTACAACCCCTGTAATCATATTGACGATCCCAACAGGTCCAGACAGACTCTGGTCAGGCTTTAGACGCCCCGTAATTAAAGCGCCCAAGCCTTTAAAGGTAGAGCGAACGAAAGACCAGCTATATGAAAATGCGTAAGGTACTGCTCTTAAGGCGTGTCGATCTAGACTCATGGAAAACCCATACGGCAAGTATCCTGTTTGCTTTTGGCTTCTCATTTCAATCACTTTTTGTTGCCCATTGCGCTCAATGGTCATCAAATATGCGTCCGCCTTTTTTGTCTGCAAAACATATTGTAAATCAGCAAAACGCACTGGCTCATTATCAATTTTTAAAATAATATCGCCCGCTTGCAAGCCCGGTCTGCCATTATTGTTGCCAGGCGCAACAGACTGCACAATCAACTGATCTTGATTCGGCTTTAGCTGAATACCCAAACGAAAGCGTGTGACTTTTTCCGGCTCAGACACCAAGGATTTTTCTTCCCCATTTCGTTCAATATCCAGTAAAAGTGGTTCTTCCGGATTGGACAACATCTGAACGGTCGCCAAATCGATGTCGTTACGAATGGGTTGATGATTAACCCGCAACAAAGTGTCTCCCGGTAAAACACCCGCCGAAGCCAGTCGCGTATCCGACTCAACAAACTGAACCTTAGGCACAGGCATACCGGTAATGATAAACAGCAAGATAAATGCCAAAATCCCGGACAAGATATTCACCAAAGGTCCAGCAAAAATCACAGCGGCACGTTCGCGTTTGGTTTTGTTCGTAAACCAACCGCTTCGATCAATATCATCTTGATCACCTGTCTCTACTGGCATATTAAGCGCTTTGTCATCCACCTCTGCAGCATCATACTCTCCAACAAAATGAACCGCAGCCCCAATGGGAATGAGGCAGATATTGTATTCGATTCCCTGTCTATGCCAAGTCACCAACTTAGGACCCATGAAGATTTGAAAGCGTTTAATGGCAAAGCCTAATTTACGCCCTGTTAAATAATGACCCAATTCATGGATTGTCATCATCAAACCAAGCATCAAGAATCCAATTAAAATACCACCAATGGTGCTCATGGGCAGTCCTTTCTCTTTCCTATCATCGTTTCCTTTACCCATGATCTGACACGTGCATCGATGTTGCAGACGCCGTCAAAATCCATCGCAGATGCAGATGAACCAAAATCTTTCTCCAACGCCGCTTCGACAATCGACAAAATACTTAAAAAAGATATTTGTCGTGTCAAAAAAGCTTCAACTGCCACTTCATTCGCCGCATTTAAAACAATCGGCGCCACGACATTTTCTTGAAAAGCTCTTTTGGCAAGGTTGGGCGCTTTGGATAGGTGTTCTGGTATCGCTTCAAAAGCCAGTTTCATCCCGCCAGATGTAAACGGATTAAAGCGCCGGTTGCTGCAATCGACATGTGCACCACCCGCCAACGCAATTTGAATGGGTAAGGTCATATCGGGTTGACTCAATTGAGCCAGAACAGATCCATCTTGCCATTCTACCATGGAGTGAATTAAACTTTGCGGATGAATCACAAGATCAATATGATCTGGGGTTGTATCAAACAAATGACAAGCCTCAATCAACTCTAGACCCTTGTTCATTAAAGTAGCAGAATCAATGCTAATTTTCCGTCCCATTTGCCACGTTGGATGAGCAAGCGCATCTTCGACGGTCACTTGTTTTAAATCGGCCTGACTTTTTTGGCGAAAAGGACCGCCAGAAGCCGTCAGCCAAAGTTTATGCCATTCTTTTGGCGATCCAGCTTGTAAGCATTGCCAAATTGCGGAATGCTCACTGTCCACGGGAAAAATAGAACAGCCCTTTTCCGCTGCCAATTGCTTGACCAAATGTCCCCCTGTCACCAAAGCCTCTTTGTTTGCAAGCGCAATGGGCTTTCGATTTTCTAAAGCCGCCAAACAAGAAGCCAATCCTGCCAAACCAACAATGGCACACATGACCAATTCTGCCTCGGTCGTCCGCGCCAATAGGGAGACTGGATCCTGTTGATCTTCCACCACTTCAGTGGGCAAGTGATGAGCCTGAATAAAGGCTTTAAGCGCCGGCAGTTGTGTTTGATCTGCCATGGTAACACGCCGAGGTACCCATTCAAGCACCTGTTCTTGGATGCGAGACAGCTGATAACCGCCAGCCAAATCAGTTACACGGATACCGTATGTGCGGCAGACTGCCAATGTTTGTTGTCCGATAGAACCGGTTGAACCTAAAACACAAATGGATGAAAACATCTTCAAACCCTACAATAAAAAGTTGACCGATGGATAACCATCGATCAACCAATTGTCTATTTTGGAAATTGATTTAACGCCAGAAAGAATAGCACACACAGATTAGAAAAGAAATGGGCAAGCTAAACAATACGCTGTCAAAACGGTCTAGGATCCCGCCATGACCTGGCAAGAGTTGACTAAAATCTTTACATCCAGTTAAGCGTTTTATACCAGATCCCATCCAATCCCCCAATTGAGAGACGAGACTTAAAATCGCGCCACTCAAGAATCCAAAGAGGATGACCACCCCAGCACCTGAACGAAGTGGCGGCATACCACTCATGAAAATGAGGAAGTACAAAATACCAAATAATGCAGCACCTGCAATACCGCCAGCAACACCTTCCAGAGACTTATTGGGACTTAATTTGGGTAAAATCTTCCGTCTACCATAATTGGTTCCCACATAATAACCTGCAATATCCGAAATCCAGGGTGTTATCAAAGCAAACAACAGCCATCGCCAGCCATTTGCCACACCGAACAGATAGACAATGGCGAAACTAAAGGGTAAAGCCAAATAGAAAATCGGCGTGACATTAATAAAGGTCGTCGGGAGACTTTCTGGACCGCGCTTTAATAGATTAAAGGTAACTGTACCTAAAATGAAGATGCCAGAAATAACCATAAAACAACCCAGTGCCATGAAGGTCAGCCAGACCTGATCTGTACTCCAATACTCATCCAAAAAAGGACCCTTGATTGTAATTAAATGCCATCCAGGGCGTAACCCACGATAGGCTAACCAAGCAATAAAGGGGGTAATCACCATGGCACCACTGATTAAACTTAAGGTCAAAGATAAATTCTTAAAGCGTTTTTTCATCGCGTGGTGATATTCAAAGACACATAGGAATAACACACCGACGAAAAACAATGCGGTCAACAGCGGCCATTTAATGCCTAACCCCATGATGAGGGCAATGACGCCTCCGAACACGGCACCTGTAATTACACGTTTTTGAGCATTCATACCCGAACTCCTCCAAAGCGACGCTCTCGCTGATTATAATCGATGATTGCCTGATAAAGCAGATCTTCACTAAAATCTGGCCACAAAACATCTGATATCCATAGCTCGGCATAAGCCGATTGCCAAGGCAAAAAATTTGATAGGCGCATTTCGCCACTTGATCGCAGAATGAGATCTGGATCTGGTACATCGGGCAAGTACAATGCAGCTGTGATATCCGCCTCTGAAATGGCACGCGGATCCATGCGATGTTCTTGCACCGCTAACGCAATGCGCTGAAAAGCATCCACCAATTCCTGTCTTCCGCCATAATTAAATGCAATAATGAGCTGCATCTTCGTGCGATTTTGCCCACGGGTTTCAGCGCGTTCCATCGTTTGAACAACAGAGGCCGGCAGATCCGATTTACGCCCCATAAAACGCAGGCGTATACCCTCTTCTTCCAATTCGGCATCATAGCGTTCGAAAAATTCGACAAATAACTGCATGAGGCCTTCTACTTCAGACGCTGGCCGCTTCCAGTTCTCATTCGAAAAAGCATAT
>JAEZVR010000032.1 GCA_023420715.1 Bacillota bacterium
GGATAAAGTATCCTATGGAAAATTTTCCGACGCGGTAAGGTTTTATCATTTTTCCACCATGAAATGGTGGCGTCAAAGTTGGCTGGGCAAGGCACTCATGACTGCTGCTATGATGACGCCGCAGTTGGCCAGCCTACCGCTGTCTTTTTATTTGTATGCTAAAGGGCAGATTGCAATTGAAACCTTGCTGTTGGCTTTGATTTTACCGATTGTGATTTTGCCACAAGCTTTTGCAATCATGATGAGTTTTGAGGTTTTTCAGATGGCAGGCCATGCGTGGTCTCCAATTCAGGAACTGCTGGATTTACCCGTCCAAAAAAGACCTGATCCCACTGAAAAAGCCATCATCGATCCAAAGCAGGGGATTTGCTTTGAGCACGTTTCTTTTGCTTATCGAGCGGGCACGGAGGTGTTGCACGATCTTTCCTTTACCACAACGCCTGGAGAAGTGACCGCTTTTGTTGGACCTTCAGGTGGCGGTAAATCGACCATTGCTCGGCTTTTGGCAGGTTATTGGGATCCGTCCTCTGGTCGAATAACCGTGGGTGGTGTTGATACAAAGGAGATCTCTTTTCAACAGCTTGCTCAAGAAATTTCTTATGTGTCGCAAGATAATTTTCTCTTCGATGTCAGTATTAGAGACAATATTAGGCTTGGGAAGCCAGATGCCACAGAAGCGGAAATTGTGGCAGCTGCAAAAGCAGCGCATTGTCACGATTTTATTCAAGCTTTGCCAAAGGGTTACGATACGCTTGCAGGAGAGGCGGGAGGTGCCATGTCTGGCGGAGAACGTCAGCGGATTACCTTAGCCAGAGCTTTTTTAAAGCCGGCATCTACCATTGTGTTGGATGAAGCAACGGCTTATGCGGATCCGGAAAATGAGGCCTTAATTCAAGAGGCACTTTCTCGTTTGGTTAAACATAAAAATCTCATTATGGTGGCACATCGCCTAAACACGATTAAGCAGGCGCATCAAATCATCCTCATCGATCAGGGGAAGATTATTGCCAAAGGACGGCATGATGAGCTGATGGCAACAGCATGCTATGCAAAGCTTTGGAAACAGTATGCAGGGGAGGTGTAAAAGATGTCATTTTTGAAGTTGAGTTTTAAATTGGCTGGCCGACATAAAAGTAGACTGATCGCTGGCATAAGCCTTATTTTTATACAAAATGTGTCCATGTTATTTGGCTTTTATGCGCTATTTTGTGTGTTTGGCTGGCTGAAGGGTGCGTCCAGATATCACATCTTGACCTTGATTGGTATTTTACTTGTTGCTTTTCTTGTTCATTTTTTGGCAGGCTGGGCCAAAAGTGGGTTGAGTGATGGTGTTTTTTTTCGGATCTTTAAAGATTATCGTCTTCAGGTGGGTGAAAAGCTCAAAAAAGCACCCATGGGATATTTCGCCCAGCAAAGGTTATCCAGTATTCTATCTGCCCTGACCAATGTGATGAAAGGTCTGGAAAACTATGCGGCCATGAGCATTGATTTTACGGTTTCTGGTCTTTCCATATCCCTTTTGCTTTTATTCGGGATGTTTGGCGTCAATGTAAAAATAGGCTTTTTAACCTTGGGTTGCCTCATCCTGATCTGGCTGTGCGTGATCTTGATGATACAGTTGGCCAAACGAGAGGTTCAAGCAGAACAGACAGCCACGATTCAACTGGGTGAGGCGCTGGTTGACGGTATTCGGGGGATTCCTGTTCTACGCAGTTTTCCGCTTGCAGATCGTGGCATCGTGGAAGCGGTTCATGGCAAACTAAAAGATGCAAGCGAAGCGCTTAAACGGTCGCAGATGCATTTTGAATTTGTCTTTGTTATTTTTTCGAGACTGTTTTCAACGGTTATCCATGTATCCAGTTTAATCGTCACACTCTATGCTTGTTATCTTTATACAAAAGGCGAGGTTGGGTTGCAGCACGCGCTGACTGTTTCGGCGGCCAGTTTTATGATTTTTGGTGGCTTAAAACAACTCGAAAATGCAGCTGTTATGCTGGTAAAAAACCCGGCGCAGTTACAATATTTGGATGAAGTTTTAAATATTCCAGAAATTCATGAGGGGAATATAGAAAGCGTTCAAGATCATTCCATTGTATTTGAGGGTGTCAGCTTTGGCTATGACCAGTCCACCCCTGTTTTAAAAGAGGTTTCATTCACCATTCCAGAAGGTTCTAAAACGGCCATCGTTGGACCGTCTGGGTCAGGTAAAACGACACTGATTCATTTAATTGCACGTTTTTATGATGTAGATCAGGGACAGATTCGATTGGGGGATTGTGATATCCGGGATTATCGAATGGAAACCTTATTAAAAAATCTTTCGCTCGTCTTTCAAGAAGTCTATTTATTCCAGGATACGATCGAAAATAATATTCGGTTTGCAAATCCCAAGGCAAGTCATGAAGCGGTTGTTCAGGCGGCCAAAAGGGCGCGCTGTCATGATTTTATTATGGCTTTGCCAGAGGGGTATCAGACGCGTGTTGGCGAGGGTGGAAGTGCACTTTCTGGCGGAGAAAAACAACGCATTTCCATTGCCAGAGCGCTCTTAAAAGATGCCCCGATTATTCTTTTGGATGAAGCGACAAGCTCAGTTGATCCGGAAAATGAACATGAGATTTTAGAAGTACTTGAGGCACTTTCCAAAGATCATACGGTCATTACCATTGCACATCGCTTATCAACGGTCAAAAAGGCGGATCAAATCCTGGTGCTGGACGAGGGGCATGTGGTTCAAACGGGTACGCATGATGCTTTGGTTTTGCAACCGGGCATCTATGCATCATTTGTCCAAGCACGAGAGCGTGCAGCCCATTGGCAGTTATGAGGATATGGATGCTGTGTCAGATCTGGACAGTCTAGCATGTTCTCAGTAAAGATTTATCATGAGCTAAGCTTTAAATATAACGTCAGCAGTTTGTGATTTATGTGAAATTGGAGTTTGTTCGAAGATGCGTCGTTAATTAGTCTTTCGCGCCCAGGCTTGTGCGATTAAGCATCGAAAATTTCAGTTTATGCGGCAGTTGACGGCGGTCTTTGCCACAGCTTGCGGATTTGGTGAGGTCGCATTGAAACAGATGAAAAAATTGATTCCGGAATATCAGTTCGCCAGTGAATGTTAGGATTGTCGTGAATATAAAACATCAGCTTGATTCGAATGTCTCATGCCTACTCAACGGTTGTATACAGTGTCGCCCAACAGCTGAATAAGCGTCGTGAAATCTCATTTTCTGGGGGCGGCGGCTTTAGTGGTGGCTCAAGTGGTGGTGGCGCGCTGAGCTTGAGCTTTTACGGGTTCTGGCTTAGCCCTGGTATCGATCCGTTTCATGTTTAAATCTCTAGTGCTTGCCTGGACCCAAGATACCTGGGAGCATACTGGATAGATGCTGCATTAAAAAGGCTCAAGGCTAGTCGTCACCGGTATTGGTGCTTTAGCAACTTAATCAGAAAAATTAATATGTTATAATCTGCACGAAATATACAATATTTTGATAAAAATCTGTTAACTAGGAGAGAATGGCGTGAACCGAAGATTTTTTTCTAAACCAGGAATTGTTGCTGTATTGACGGCTGGGCTTGTGCTCACAGGAAGTGTTATTCCTAATGC
>JAEZVR010000068.1 GCA_023420715.1 Bacillota bacterium
GTATGACTCATCCACACAATATTTTCAGACGGGACATTGCGGAACAAAACATCTGAGGTTTCTGATTGAATACGCACTTTGCCGTATTCCCGATGCTCACAGGTCTGAACCGTTCCGCCAAGCAAATGCGCCATGAGCTGTGCGCCATAACAAATACCCAAAACCGGAATGCCTAAATCAAAAATTCCCGGATCACAAGTGGGCGAGCCAGGTCGGTACACGCTTTGAGGGCCCCCAGTAAAAATAATACCCTTATAGCCGCCTGCCCGAATAACATCCATGGGTGTTTTGTAGGACTTAATTTCACAATAGACCTGTAGATCTCGAACGCGACGTGCAATCAGTTGATTGTACTGACCGCCAAAATCTAAAACCAATATTGTCTCGTGTTTCATTTAAAACCTCTTTCTCGTATTCAAGATCTTGAACGCTCGCTAAACCTGGAAGCGACGATTTAATGGACAACTTTTAAAAGCAGGAGAACCAGCAACAGGCCGGAAAGCGCCAACCGATAGTAGCCAAAGCCACGTAAACGATGCGTCCGCAAAAATCTCATAAAAGCTTTAACCACCAAAAAGGCTACCAAAAAAGCCACCAAAAAACCGAGAATCAAAGCCGCCCAATGTGCTTCGGTCATAGACGATAAGTCCATTTTGCGTAAACTCCAGCCAGATGCTCCAAACATAATGGGAATTGCCAAGAAAAAAGAATATTCAGCAGCCAAGGCGGTCGAAAATCCGCCTAGCCATCCCCCCATAATTGTAGAAGCCGATCGAGAAAATCCAGGCCACAAAGATAAACATTGAAAGACGCCTACCAATAGAGCTTGCCGTGGCGTGATATCTTCTAGTCGTGTTAATCTTCCTCGATCACCTTTCCAGTTTTCAAAACCAATCAGCAAAAGTCCGCCCACGACTAGTGCTGCAATAACGGTCGGAACAGAAAACAGGTGATGATCAATAAAATCATCGAACAAAACACCTAAAACTGCTGCCGGCAAACAGCCAATGATCCAGATGCCAAAAAATCTCAAAGCTGTCTTGTCGCCTCGAAAAACACCTTTTAGTTTTTCCCAAATTTTAGGCCAAAACAAACAAACGACTGCGAGAATAGCCCCGAGCTGAATGACCACCGAAAACATTTTATTGAAATCATCATTTTTCCAATCAATTAAAGATTGTGTGATGATCAAATGACCTGTCGAAGAAACCGGCAAAAATTCCGTGAGTCCCTCTACAATACCTAAAAAAATCGCTTTCAGCACAAAAAAGATTTCCATATTTACGCCTCATCTTTTTCCACTTGATTAATCAGTCTGCCGATCCCAGAAATATCCACTTCAACACGGTCTCCAATCTGCAAAGGACCAACCCCTTCAGGCGTGCCCGTCAAGATGAGATCCCCCGGTAAAAGTGTCATGTTTTGACTAATATAAGCAATCAATTCCGCAAGACTAAACCGCATTTGCTCAATGGGTGCCGTTTGGCGACATTGTCCGTTGACATAGGTGGTAATCTGCGTTTTTTCAGCATGGGGCAATTGATCAACAACGACAGGGCCCAGGGGCAAGAATGTATCGAATGATTTCCCACGAGCCCACTGCCCATCTTGTCGCTGAAGATCTCTAGCCGTGACTTCATTTGCACAAGTATAGCCCCACACATAGCCCAAGGCTTGTGCAGGCGTGGTGTGATGACAGCGTTTTCCCATAATCACGGCCAGTTCACCTTCGTAGTGAACTTGATTCGATTGTTTGGGATAGCGAATCGATGCTTGATGGGGCAACAGTGCAGACGGCGCTTTTAAAAACAAGGTGGGTTCAGGTCTAATTTCCGATTGTAATTCCGCCGCATGTTTTAGGTAATTAACACCCACGCAAACAATTTTTGAGGGCGTGCATGGCACGGTTAATGCCATCTGATCAAGTGCAAAACGTCTAACGGTTTTACAAGGTTCCAATCCACCCGCTGTAAAAGGATCGCCCGCCAGCTCAACGACCGTATTCCCTGTTACTTCTCCCCATTTGGCGATCTGATCCACCAAAAAACGACAATACATTCGAGGTCTATTTTCCATAAGTGGCTCCTTTTTAAATCTCAGACATCCGATTAGACACGATAGACCATCTCACCATAACTTGGATAGGGCCACAAGGTGCTTGGCATGATCAATTCGATATCATCCACAATTGCTCTGAGGGTTTTCATCGTCTGGCTCAGCTGTTCTTCGCAATAACGCGCACGCGCCAGCACCACCTCGATCTCGACACAAGCAGCGACATCCTCGAGCAAACGATGAACCTCTTGAGACATTTGATCCATGCCCTTGCTCAGTCCCGTCAACCTTTCTTGGAGAGAAGTATTCGACACGCCACATTGCTCGCATTGCAATAACGTCTGTGTCAATTCAGATAAGTATTTCACGCAGGCTGGATAAATATCTTGACGTACCATATCAATGGCCGTTCTAGCCTCGATCAATTTGACATGGGCATAATTTTCTAGCAAAACGCCATGACGCGCTCTAACCTCTGCTTCGGATAACACATTTTGAGCCGACATCACATTGATGTTTTTGTCGGCAATGAAGCGATCTAAAGCAGAAACCGTGCTGTCTAAACGCAACAAACCTCTCTTCTCGGCCTCTTTACTCCATGAATCGGCATAATTATCGCCATTGTAAATGACCCGCTTATGCTTCAGAATAATTTCCTTAAAAATATCCAGGGCCATTTGATCGACATTATCCGCTCTGCTCAGCTGATCTGCAATATCGGATAAAGACTGAGCCACAATCGTATTGAGAATAAAGCAAGGACCAGCCACATTGATCTGCGATCCAGGCATCCTAAATTCGAAACGATTGCCTGTATAAGCAAAGGGGGATGTGCGATTGCGATCTGTCGTATCCACTGTGCATTCCGAAATTGAGGTCACACCAAAATTGGTAGCCGCATGTTGTAAGCATTTAATCGGCTGACCAGCTTCAATACAGTCGATGAGAGATTGAAGTTCCTCACCAACAGTCATGGACAAGATAGCTGGCGGTGCCTCATGAGAGCCCAAACGATGTTCGTTCGACGCAGAAGAAACCGACATCAACAATAAATCGCCATACGTATCCAACGCTTTGATCACGGCACCCAAAAAAATCATGAATTGACGGTTAGATACCAAGTCCTCTCCTGGATCCAAAAGATTTTCACCATCATCTGTGCCCAATGACCAATTAATATGTTTTCCACTCCCAGAAAGCCCAGCAAAGGGTTTTTCGTGCAATAGACAAACCAAATGATGTCTTCTGGCAATCTTCTTCATCAGTTCCATGACGATCATGTTGTGATCGGCTGCCATGGTAGAAGCCTCAAAAACAACGGCTAATTCGTGTTGCCCAGGCGCCACCTCATTATGTTTGGTTTTTGCGCTAACCCCTAATCGCCATAGGGCAACATCCAAATCACGCATAAAATGGCTAATGCGTTGATTAATCACACCGTAATACTGATCGGATAATTCTTGTCCACGCGGCGGACGAGCACCAAACAATGTCCGACCCGTAAATTTTAAATCTGGGCGTTTTTCGTAATCTTCCTCTGCAACAATAAAATACTCTTGTTCAGGACCAATATGAGAAATAATTTTTTGAGCTTTTGTGTTACCGAACAAACGCAAAACCCGCATTGCTTGACGGTTCAACGCTTCTACTGATCGCAAAAGCGGCGCCTTTTTATCTAAAACCTCTCCAGTATGCGAGAAAAAAGCGGTCGGTATATATAAGGTTCCATCTTTAATAAAGGCTGGGGAAGTGCAATCCCATGCCGTATAGCCCCTTGCCGCAGCGGTCTCTCTTAATCCGCCAGAAGGGAAAGAAGAGGCATCTGGTTCACCCTTAATCAGCGCTTTTCCCGAAAATTCCAAAATAATTTTTCCGTTTGAAGTTGGCTGAATGAAAGCATCGTGTTTTTCGCCAGTTGTACCCGTCATTGGCATGAACCAATGTGTATAATGGGTCGCGCCTTTTTCGACAGCCCATTGTTTCATGGCGGCGGCCACTTCCCCAGCAATCGACGAGTCGAGTGGTTCACTCGCATCAATCGTCTGTTTTAACTTGCAATATGTCTGAGAAGACAGACGGGTCCGCATGACGGAATCGTTAAAAACCAATTCCCCAAAATAATCCGTCGGATCGGGCGTAAACGGAGAAACCGCTGTTGTATCTAAATGCCAATCATCTGCTGACTTCATGAAACATTCCTCTTTCTGTGTTTAGAAAATGGTATGAAAATGAGCCGCCCAAACGGCGACTCGCTTCATCTTTAATCCAATTCTAATAAGGCCATTAATGCTGGCTTTGGTCTGGCCCCGACAACCTTATTAATGACTTCACCCTTTTTAAGGGCAACAAGGGTAGGCACATTCATTACATTGAATTTCTGAGACAATTTCGGGCTCTCATCCACATTGACTTTTACAATAAGGGCACGATCTGCCAATTCTGTCGCCAGTTGATCTAAAACCGGTGACATCATTTTACAGGGACCACACCATTCTGCATAAAAATCAACCAAAACAGGCACTTCTGCCTGCAAAACGACCGTTTCAAAATTTTGCTCATTCACCATTAAGACACTCATATTAACCTCCATATCTTTCGTATTTTATCACGAACCAAAAGCAGATCACAGCTAAGCCATGCATCGGATGACTGATTTGTGGATGATCAATCAGGTTCTGAAGAAACCCCTGCGGTTTGAGGCGTCTTAAATAAAATTTCACCTGGTCGTACCATGCCCAGTTGATCTCGTGCAATTCGCTCAATGGCCGCATCTTCATTCAGATGTGCCAATTGCTCCGATAAGGCGTTGTGCGCCTGTTCTAATTCACCTAATTTTTGACGAAGACTCGAAGCCTTTTCCTTTAATTGTTGATGCATTCGTCTTTGCTGACACGAGACGACCCCAAAAATAATGAGCATCGCCACGCAAATCAACAAAACAAAAGGCTTTAGCCAACGTCTGACGGCCATTGTAAAAGGCGTCATGGCCCAACCTCATTGTCTAAAGCCATTTCGTAAAGCGATGCCGCTTCCTCTTTTCGGACCACTTCTTTAATTTGCGTCACGCGCACGGTCGTTGTGCCATTGCCAAAGCCAATGCGCAAAACATCTCCAACTTTAAGTGCCGTCCCAGGTTTTGCCACCTTACCATTAATCATCACACGCCCTGCTGCACAAAGCTCGTTGGCAACGCTGCGACGTTTGATGATTCGAGAAAGTTTTAAATATTTATCTAATCGCATAGCTCACCCAATGCCTTAAAAATTCAGATGTTATTATCTTACACCATAACAACTGTAATGAATCAAACGGTGTACGTCATTCAAGCGGTACCACACTTTTTTGAAATTGATTCAGTGCAGATTGAATCGCCTTCGCCAAAGGTTCAGTTGCAGCATGCAAACTTTCTGCTAAAGCGACTTCTAGGGAAACATCCTGATCTTTTGCCCACTTTGACAACCACAGGAGTTGCTGTCCGAACAGCTGTCTAGTATGCTCCTGCGAGTCATCTCCGCCATCGATCCATGTATCAATATCACCGACACAAAAAGCGTCTGCATGCCGGCAGTCTCGGCTTGGCAACTGCCAAGAAACAACGATATCTGGATGCCCAGCTAGCCATGCAGCAAAGTCATGCGCCACCTTCCAATAGGTATCTGCCGCCATCAACATGCTCGATGATTGCCGCCATTCTGCCAATTTTTCTGCCAGCCTCGCCAAGCTCTGCCAAGCAATGCGATCTGCTTCTGTCCACCCCTGCATTGGAATGCTGGGCACCAGCTCCTGGGCTTTCTGACGCGCCCACAACTGTGCGCGTGCCGCATCATCTCGAACCTGATCCCCTAAAAATACATGCGGATGTCGATGAATTAATTTACGACATATACCGTCTAAAACGGCTTGCCGTTTAAATGTGTCCGCCGACTCCCCCAAAACGATCTGAAAAGCAACTTGAAACAAAACATCACCCAGTTCCTCTGCCAGGTGGTCTTGATCTTCTGTCAAAATGGCGCAAATTGCCTCGTGTACTTCTTCAATAAAATATCGAGTCAGCCCTGGGGCCGTTTGTTTAGCATCCCAAGCACAGCCATCCGGGCCTCTTAAGACATGCACCAATTCAATGAGATCATCAAAGGAAAATCCGCCCTTGCTTGCCCGTTCGATCCATTCAGTTTTCATGATCTGCCACCGCTTCTACATGAAACAGGCGTAGCCGCATTCGGTCAAACGCAACAGTTTCATCAAATTGTTCTGGAAAAAACAAGGTCTGATGAAAACGAGAAAACTCCCGCGTGTTTTTGTCCAACCACAGGGGTATCGGTGCATGAACCAACCGACATAATTCAACAAGTGCAGAAGACATCATTTGACTAAACCCTGCACCCTTTTGAGGCCGCTGACATTGCGCTTGTTGGATCACCAAATTTTGACGATAGAGCGTCAATTCAATTGTGAAATAATCTTGCATAACACCTTAAAAATGCACATATTGTTTACAAATTACCCATAAAGCATTTACATAAGAACTTTAGACTGAGAATGTCTCAATGAGACATTACCCTTACTTCATACCCCCTCCTAAAAGTCGGTAGCCACATACCGACTTTTAATTTTGGCGGAACAAAGTCCTAAGCGCATTAGTCTATTGGATTAGATGGTGATTCTGTGCCAACCGGTGGATGATCTTCCACAGCCAATACATCATCACCCTTATTAAACCGCTCTTTAAACCATCTGAGGTATTTGACCTTTGTTTTTTGATCTTCTTCCTCTGTGTCCAAACCTGGAACAGGCTCTAAAAGCAACCAAGGATTTTGCAAATAATGTTCAAAAGTTTTGAGCGTCTTAATCAGGTAATAGCCATCGCAAATCCGTTCGTCGATCGTCAAGGCAATATCAACCATGCGCCGCCATTGAATTTGACCGTTTTCACCTTTGGCAGGCTTATCGTATGTCCTGCCAATTGTCATAAATAGCGACGTGGTGCCAAACTCGTACAGATGATGAAAGGGTGCGTCTGCGCCAATACTGCCTAGGTGAGATATAAACAATGAAGAATAGAAAGGCAAGGCCTGACGTAAAGCTTTCGGCATAATGTTGTGAAAATCCAAAAAACGCAACAACGATAGCACCAAACGGGTTAATAGGCGTGGCGCTTTTGAGAAAACATCGACCAATTTATCATCTAACTTATCTTTCCCCTGACGAACATCTAAAATATGCTGCTGCATCTTGTCCACAACATCCAAAATGGTATCTTGTTGATCGAAGGGGACTTTTGCCACGGACTCGAATGCATCGTCTGTTAACGCTTCTTTGACAACAAAAAGCACTTCAAATTCATGCCGTTGATACACCCTTCGTCCAACCACAAAACGATTGCTCCGTGGCCTTCTAAACATCGTCTGCAACATTGCCGCCGCAATAATATTCAAGAGCGTGATCCGTTTGCCTTCCTTGCGATACGATCGAATAAAGGCCTGTGCATTCGCCACATCCACATTCATCCGATAATACACTGCCGATTCATTTCGACCGCGCATAATATAAGGCATAATGCGGGTCATCGGATCGCCGTCTTTAACCAGTTCGCCATCACTTCTGCGTTTACTAAATAATGCCATCGTTTCGTTCCTGTCGTTACGCCTTTTTTGGGATAGAATAAGCAGCCAAAGCCGCGCCCATTAAGTTACTATTTTCAACTTCCATTAAATCCACATAACGGCCTGCACCTTCCACAACCAATTCCTGGATATAACGCGCAACCAGAGGCTTAATCCATTTTGATCTGCTATAGGTCGATCCCTCAATGCAAACCAATACGGGTTTTGACGGATGAATACCTCGATTTGTCGCTTCCAGCAAAGCAGTCAGTTCCAAGACGGTCAAAAATGCCGCACGATCAAATACAGCCATACAGATCCCGGTCATCACATTTTTATCTTCTAAAGACTTTGTGGCGACCGCCAACACATTGTCCCCCCATGGTTGTTGTAAAAATTGATCTAACATCAACGTGGTAAACGGTGCTGCCTCCCACAATTTTTCTAATGCCTGTCTAGTAGAAGGGCCAAATAAGGCTTGATCACAAGCTTCTCGAAGCAACAATGTGCCAATATCACCCAAATAACGCCCCGAAATCATTTTTTCAAACCGATGGAAATTAGGCACCTGACTCTCTGCGTCTAATTGCACGTCAATGGGGGCGCGCGTTTGAATCGCATAACCACCAGATTCCATATTGATAATCATCTGATCCGCATCAAAAGGTGCTTGCAATTTTTCGATTGCACCCGTCTGTTCAACATAAGCCGTATTAATTCCCGTCCCCAATATTAAACCGATCGCACCATCGGCTTGACGGTTTTGACGCACCGCATAGCCGCCTAGCAAACAAGCGACGGTATCATTGAGCATAACCATTTCCACAGGGGCTTCGTAGCCAGCCGCTTTGAGGGCTTGCTTCAATTGTTCGCCCAATAATTCGCCTTCCATTTCTGGGATGTGTACTTCCTTGCTGAATTTAACAATGCGGCCATCCCCATTTGGTTGAATCGACATTTCGTAGGAAAAACAGAGTCCAATCCGATCGCTTTTACCCCAAAAAGGTGCAATAAAAGTGACGAGCTGATCTAAAAAGTCCTGTTTAGAACAAGTTGTACCAATACCTGGCATCCGATGCTGTTCAAACTGATGAATTTGAAAGCGATAATCCCCATCAAAAGAGACCAGCGCCACCCGTACATTTGAACCACCGATATCCAGAACGAGAACAGGTTCATTGACGGGGGTTTCCTCAGGTAGGGTTAACCATGCTGGAATCATCAACATCGGCTCACCATCTTTTTTGAGACCTTCTCGCATCGCGCGTACAAAGTCCTTTTTAAATAAATCTACATCGATTGCCTGTGGGCCAAATTGTTGTTTTTCAAGAAATGTGTGTAAAGAAGTCATGGTATAATGCCCTTATTCTAGTTCTTCTAATGGATCATGCCGATAACATCAAAAAAATTTTATCATAGATCGGTTGATCGAGCCGACAGGCGAAAGGATACAACATGTCTCAAGCTCCCCATCGACTTATTCTAATTGGCTGTGGTGCGGTTGCAAAATCTCACCTGAAAGCCATTCGTCTATGTCAACCCCATCTCCAATTAGTCGGTGTGGTCGATCCAAATCTAGATCGTGCACAAGCTCAACTTAAACAAGCCGGCTTTCGTCAAGTGCTTGTTTCTGATCAACTCGATGAACTGCTGCAAACTTTAGAAGCCAATGAAATCGAACCTGAAATTGCAGCCATTACAACACCCAGTGGCACACATTA
>JAEZVR010000099.1 GCA_023420715.1 Bacillota bacterium
CTGGTGATGTACTTAACTGGTGTTAGCAATATCCGAGATGTCATTCCTTTCCCTAGAACACTTGGTTCTTGCGCATTTTAACTTGAACGGACCATCTCAAGAAAGGTCCATATGTCAATATCGAATGTGAATCAGCCAAATTATGTCGGACTCAATGGCTTGCCCTTATCTGAGCGGCCTTATGAAAAAATAGACCGACATGGGATTTCTAATTTAAGTAATGCAGAACTCATCGCTGTGATCTTGCGCACGGGTAAAAAGGGTTATGATGCCCTCAGTATCGCGAGGCATCTATTGGGAGAAACATCCACCAAGCGATCGCCCTCAACGCCAGAACGTTCACTTAGATGGCTTGCCAACATGCGATATGAGGAATTGCGAGAAGTCCCTGGACTAGGTCCGATCAAGGCCAAGCAAATCATGGCTACCATGGAAATTGCCAAGCGCCTAAACCATGTTTTTGTCGATGAACAACCGATCATATCAACGCCAGATGACGCGGCAAATCTCTTTCGCAGATATCTTGTTTATGGCGAGACAGAAGAAGTGTGGTGTGCGTTCTTAACGGTGCGCTGTCAAGTCATTGCTGTCACACAATTGGCAAAAGGTGCTCTGGATCATATTTCATTCCATCCGAGAGAAATCTTTAAAGAGGCCTTCCGGTTAAATGCGCATCGTCTAATTTTGGCACATAATCATCCAAGCGGCCATTTGAAACCCAGTGCTTCTGATATTCACTCAACACAAATGATGGTACAACTGGGTCAGCAATTAGGTTTAGAAATCATAGATCACTTGATTCTTTCGAATATGGGCTATACTAGTTTAAGAAAATGCACATCTTGTTGGATGACAGATGCAGAATAGAGGAGCGGTTGTGGCAAAAAAAGTCAGTTATCAAACAAAGACACCGATCATGAAAATTCTGATTATTTTCATTGTTCTTCTGTTATTGATTGCTTGGTCAATTATACCAGGTAGTTTTTTATATAAACTTATTTCTCCGCTTACGCATCTCGTCCAATCCGGACAGGCTCAGGCGGCGAAGGCAGTTGATCAACTTGGGAAAGGTCAAGTTTCACAACACGATTATGAGGCACTCCTGGCAGAAAATGTCGCACTGAAAACAGAACTAAACCAAGCCAAATATGCTCAGGAAAAATATGAAAACCTAAAAGCTGCCCTTCATATCCGAGAAAAATATAGTCAATATGAAATTTATCATGGCTTTATTACCAGTCGTGATTTCTCAAGTATTTTTGATTTGTTTACAATTAATCTAGGATCAGATCAGGGCTTGGTTGTTCAAGCAGATGATAGTTACCCCGTCGTCGATGCCAACATGAATTTGGTCGGTAGAATCGGTCGAATTGGTCGCCAATCTGCTCAAGTGTTGCCACTCGTTGGACATGGCCATGTTGTGATTGGGCGAATTAATCGACCAGATGGCGTATCTGTTCGGGTCAGAGGTCAATATTTTACTTCGGAAGGATCTGGTTGCATTGTGGACCAAGTTCCGGAAGGATTTGATCTCCAGGTTGGAGACGAGGTGGTTTCCGATGGCAACGGTGGTTTATTTCCGGCCGGTTTAAAAATTGGTACCATTAGTCGCATTAATTTAGATAACGGTGAGGTTGTTGCCCAACTGACACCCTATGTTAAATTGCAACAATTACAAGATGTCTTTGTTTTAAAGGGAAAACTGGATGTGATGCCAATTGTTGACTCAACCTCTCAAACAGAGAAAGCGGATACCTCGTCATGATCGTTAAGCTAAAGTACAGGCGCGTTTTGGTCTTTGCGCTTTACATGATATTCTTAACTTTATTACAGGCACTCTGGCCATCTGCATTCACCCTTTCGTTTGTAAAGCCGGATTTCCAGATGGTTTATGCCATTTTAGTCGGTTATGTCTATCTCTTGCAAGACGGTTTGCTCTGTGCTTTGATCATGGGTTTTATGCGAGACATTTTGGCTGGACAGGTGTTTGGATTTGGCATGTTCTTTCTGTGTCTCGTGGTGGTTTGTGCCCACTATGCTTTAAGAAACAGATTATCTCAAAATCTTTTTTCTTATGCATTAGTTGTGATGGTGCTCACCATCCTGTTCGACCTCTTGTTTTTGGGCATTCAGATGATACTTGCACTGACAGATCATCAATATCATTATTTGGTGGCACTACCTGTTTATTTAACAGAAAGACTGATTCCCCAATTGATCTTTAATCTCACCACAGGGATCGTCATTTTTGGCTTATCCTATTATTTGGGACCTTATCCGCGTAAGCAGCAAAAGGCATGGTTAAATAATCGTGAAAATCGGACGTCATCCATTTAAATTATTTTTCAAAAAAAGCGAATCGGCAGAACACCTTGATCAACTCGATATGATCGATGAGTTTGAACGCGCTGTCATTCAATCGAATCAAGTCATTCCTTCAGAGGAATCTGTGATTAAGCTGTTTTTCAAAAGCCGTTTTGCTGTCATATTGGGTATTCTTTTCCTCTGTATGAGTCTTTTTTTAGGACAATTGGTTTATTTGCAAATTTTTGCAGCAGAAGATTATCGTCTGGCCCAAGGTTTTGAACGCCGTCAACAATTATCGATTACCCCACCGCGGGGCGAAATTTTAGATCGCTATGGGAATAAGCTTGCGACCAATAAAAAAATCAATAATTTATATCTTGCATATGCGGGATTAGATACGATTCAATTGAATCAAGTTTTAGCTGATTTGGCGATTTTGCTGGATCAATATAACATTCCATACGCCACAGAACTGGATCAATATCTTGATCTCAAAACCATGACTTATGCACGTCCTGCACAAGAAATTTTAAATTGGCAAATGGATAAGAACTTCTTGGGATTAAAGGCGTTACCAAATGGGACCTCAGAATCCGCAAAAGACACTCAATTTGTCAAGCCAACGCCATCTGTATTTTACGAATACATGCGTAAAATCCGATTTGAGATTTCAGATCAATATCCCACCGACGTTCAACATAAGATTTTTGCTTTGCGCTTCGCGATCTATTTGCAAAACTGGTTCTTTGAGCAGGGCACACCCGTGCTCATTGCCAAAAATGTGCCAGAGAGCATTTGTCATTTTGTGGAAGAACAAAATTATAAATATATCGGGGCTTTTGGCGAAAGCAGTTACACCCGTGTTTATTCAGATGTGGCGCCTTATCTGAGTCACGCTTTAGGTTATGTTGGACAAATCAATTCAGAAGAATATAAGGAATGGGGCGGACAAGGCTATAGTTATTCAGATACAGTTGGCAAGGCCGGTATTGAACGGGTAGCGGAACGCTATCTACATGGACAAAATGGCGTAAAGCCGTACTATATTTGGTCAAATCAAGATTCTGAAAAAAAGGAAATCAATGCCCTTGGCATCCCCTCAAAAGCCGGATATCAAGTTGAATTAACCATCGATCCAACCCTGCAAAAAGTGGCTATGGACAGTATGGAAAGGTATGCTAAGCAGCGAATTGAATCCGCAGAGGTCCCTGAAGGCTATAAAAATCGTGTGAGCGGGGCAACCGTTGTGATGAATTTAAAAGACGGTGGTTCCATTCTTGCGATGGCATCCTACCCATACTACGATCCGAGGGTTTTTATAGACGGTTCTACAGAAGCCAAAAAACAGATTGATACCTATTTCAACGATCCGGCCACACCGATGATCAACCGTACGATTTCACAAATTTATGCGCCGGGTTCTACCTTTAAGATATACGCAGGTGTGGCAGCCTTAGAAAAAGGTGTTGTTGATCAATCGTCTACAGTAGAATGTAATCATCTCTATCGCATCGATGGTGCTATTTTTAAATGTTCAGGTTTACATCACACAGTCGATCTAAAAAAAGCGTTACGCTATTCCTGCAATATTTATTTTTATGATGCCGCCTTAAAAATGGGGATTAACTATATGACATCCGTCTACCACCAGTTTGGCTTTGGTGAACTGACAGGTATCGAATTGTATGGCGAATCAGCCGGTTACCGCCCATCACGTCAATTAAAAGCGTCTATTTATCAAAAGGAAAGCGACAAAATTTGGTTTAAAGCGGATACGGCACAAGCTTCCATTGGACAAAGTTTCCATGCATACACGCCAATGCAAATGGTCAGAGGCTTGGGTGGCATTGCCACTGGAAAATTGATGACACCTTATTTGATTCGATCGGTTAAAGATGCAAATGGTGCCACGATTTTTAAAACAGAACCTAATCAGTATCGACTCCCCTATAAAGCAGAAAATCTCCAATTGGTTCGAGAAGGCATGAAAGACGTCATTGATAACTATCGTTCTTCCGCCTACCGCGCTTTCCGATCTGTTCCAATGTCCGCAGCTGGGAAGACGGGAACCGCAGAATTTGTCTATGAGGAAGGCAAACTGTCCAGCAACGGGGTCTTTGTTTGCTATGCCCCTTACGAAGATCCGGAAATCGCCATTGTTGTGGTGAGCGAGTGGGGGGCTACAGGCGCGGGTAGTGGTGATGTTGCAGCAGATATCATAAAAGCTTATAGTAAATTGAAACAGTCGCAGACATTTGATGCTGTGGATCATTCTTGAATCGATGAAAAATCTTTTTCTTAGATATTTTTCACAAAAAATATCTCTTTGCGAGAATAATTTCTTGTATTTTGCACAAAACAAAGCTATAATAGGTCTGTTTAAGAAGTGTTATACCACATGTAGATCTGGTTCCACTCGAGGAGGTAGTCTGTGAAAATTGTATTGTTAGCAGATAACCGCAAAAATGAGCTATTGGTTAATTTTTGTATTGCATATAGTCATGTTCTGGAAAAGCATGCGCTTTTCTCGTTATTTCATACATCGAAATTATTACAAGATGCGACGGATTTATCTGTAGAAGGTATTTCGACCGATATTGAAAGCAGTCTAGATCAGTTTGCCTTTAGGGCTCGATATAACGAAATCGATGCTGTCTTATATTTACAAGATCCAAATCATTTAGGGCCCTTACCCCGTGCCAATTTGCTATTTAGTGCTTGTGATGGCAACAATATTCCATATGCCACCAATTTGGCCAGTGCTGAAATTTTGGTATTAGCCATTGATCGAGGCGATTTGGATTGGCGTGAACTGGTGCGCTAATGAGAGCTTTGATTCAACGGGTTCAGTCGGCTGCGGTCTCCATTGATGGTAAAGAGCATGCGGCGATCAATGCTGGTTTATTGGTTTTTTTGGGCGTTGGTGCGTCCGATACAATGGAGAGCGTTAAAACCTTAGCCGAAAAAATTCTTAAATTGAGACTGTTTGAAGATGATAGCGGTAAGATGAATCTCGATGTTCAAACCGTTCATGGTGATCTTTTAATTGTGTCTCAGTTTACCCTTTGGGCAAATTGCAAGAAAGGCAACCGGCCGAGTTTTATTCAAGCAGCTAAACCAGATCATGCACAGGAATTGTATCAAGCATTCATTCATACTTTAGCGCAGTTATGCCCATCTCTGCGGATTAAAAGTGGTGTTTTTGGTGCCGATATGGCTATTTCCCTCATCAACGATGGGCCCGTAACAATCTGGTTGGATCAAGCAGATTGGTAAACGAATTAGATTGTTTATATTGTCTTTTTTATGATATCGACTAAAATAAAATAGATTTGCGATCCCATAGAGTATAGGAGTGCAGGAATGAGTCTTCAAGATCAACTCGTCGCTTTAAGTGATGCTTTTTATCAGCGCTTATCTGAAGCCCAGAATGCGGAAACTTTTGAATCACTGCGTATCGATTTTTTTGGCAAAAAAGGTCGTCTCAAAACGATCATGAAAACCTTGGGGGATATCCCAAAGTCTGAAATGCCTAAAATTGGACAACAAATCAATGTGGTTCGTGATGAACTGACAAAAGCCTTCGATCAGGCCTTTGGCTCGTTTAAAGAAAACTTAGAAAAAGCACGTCTAAAAGCTGAAAAAATTGATGTTACCATCCCAGGAAAAATACCGGCGACAGGCGTTTACCATCCGATTACCCAGACCATTCGCCTCATTAGTGATGTCTTTATCGGAATGGGCTATCAGATTGCAGAAGGCCCGGAAATTGAAGCTATTTCCTATAACTTTGATCGATTAAACATTCCGTCAGGGCATCCGTCTAGAGATGAACGAGATACGTATTATCTGAACGATGTGCACTGTTTACGCACCCAGACGTCTCCGGTTCAAATTCGGGTTTTGGAAGAACAAGCGCCCCCCATTCGGATTATTTGTCCAGGAAAAGTCTATCGTCCAGATACACCGGACGCAACACATTCACCCGTTTTTCATCAGATTGAAGGTCTTGTCGTCGATCGTGGCGTTGCCATGAGCGACCTTGTTGGAACCTTAAATGTATTTGCTAAAGCTTTATTTGGTCCACAAACACACATTCGCCTAAGACCCCATCATTTTCCTTTTACAGAACCCAGTTGCGAAGTAGACGTCACGTGTTGGAAATGCGGGGGAAAGGGTTGTCCAACCTGCAAGCACGAAGGCTATGTTGAAGTGCTTGGTGCTGGTATGGTCCATCCGAATGTCCTAAAAAACAGCGGGGTGGACCCAGAAATATATTCTGGATTCGCCTTTGGCATTGGTGTTGAACGAACAGCAATGGCAAGATTTAATATCGATGATATTCGCCATTTTTATGACAATGATCTGCGCTTTTTGATGCAATTTAAATAAGAAAGAGGGACGGCATGAAGGCTTCGGTCAATTGGTTTAAGGATTTTATTGATGTGCCTGAAAATCTTAAGGATTTTTGTCACCAACTCACAATGACTGGTTCCAAAGTCGAACGTCTGATACCAAGAGGTGTTGGTATTCAAGGTGTTGTGACGGGAAAAATACAACAAATTGATCCTCATCCAGATGCAGATCGTTTACGGATCTGTTTAATTGATATTCATTCGGATGAAACACTCCAAATTGTCACAGGTGCCACAAATGTTCAAGAAGGCGATGTTGTTCCTGTGGCATTGCATGGCGCCGTCTTAGCAGAAGGCCTAAAAATTAAAAAAGGAAAGCTGCGCGGAATTCTCTCTCAGGGAATGCTTTGCTCAGAGGATGAATTGGGTATCGGCGGTGATACGCCTGCAGCTGGCGTCCTCGTTCTTCCAGAAGATACAGCAATCGGCGTCTCAATTCAGTCTGTCATTCCCATGGCGGATACCGTCATTGAGTTTGAAATCACATCTAATCGCCCGGATTGTTTTTCGATTGAAGGCCTTGCGCGTGAAGCAGCCATCACGTTAAAGCAACACCATGGTCCACATCCCATATATTTAAAAAAACAAGGAACCCAAGCCACAAAAGATGTGGTGAATATCCATTTAGAGGCGACAGATTTATGCCAACGCTATGTTGGCCGTTTGGTTGAAAATGTTCGAATTAAACCCTCCCCTTTGTGGCTGCAACAACGCTTATTAGCCTGCGGCATTCGTCCCATCAATAACTTGGTCGATATTACAAACTATTGTTTATTGGAATTGGGTCAACCCATGCACGCTTTTGATTTAAGTCAAATTAAAGGGCAGTCGATCGAGATCCGCCGTGCAAAGCGTGGTGAAAGCATTACAACCTTAGATCATGTCTCGAGAACACTCAAAGAAGACATGTTAGTGATCGCCGACGCAGAACGTCCATTGCTGTGGCAGGGGTTATGGGTGGACAAAACAGCGAAATTACCAATACGACGCAAACGGTTATTTTGGAAGCTGCGGTATTTGATGCAACGAGCGTTCGTTTAACCGCTCAGGCGCTTGGCCTCAGAACCGAATCCTCCAGTCGATTTGAGAAAGGTCTGGATGCGAGTAATTGCAAACGTGCGATCGATAGAGCTTGTGAGCTCATTGAAGCGCTAGAGGTTGGAGATGTTGCCAAAGATTGGATCACATGCGACGGTATGCGGCCCGAACCAGTGGAGTTGGAACTTCATCCAGCTGCAATTCATGCCTTTCTCGGGGTGGAAATTCCTGTAGAAGACATGGTCGATTTGCTCATTAATCTTGGTTGTGCCAAAGTCGGTGAGCAACGTTATCGCATGCCGACTTTTCGCCCAGACTTGCAATGTGAAGCAGACCTGGCAGAAGAGTTTGCTCGGTTTTATGGATACAACCGTTTGCCGGCCACCTTGCTTGCCGGTCAAGAAACGACCCTCGGTGGCTATAATACCGTCCAAGTCTTGCGCCATTTGACCCGAGAGACTTTGGTTGGTTTTGGCTATGCTGAAGCATTGACAAATCCGTTGCAGCCCATTCATGTCTCTGTTGACCAGGATCAAAGTCAGCAAAGGGTTCGCTTTATCAACCAAAATGCCACTGGTTTGACTTTACGCACAACCTTATTGCCGTCATTACTTGAGGTGGTTAAACACAATGCCAACCGAGATGTGAATCATGGACAGTTTTTTGAAATTGGCTATGGCTATACCTATGATCAATCTCTTTTAAAAGCTCAGGAAGTTGAGCATTTGGGACTTGTGCACTACGATGCGCAAATCAAACGTTTTGAACCAGACAGCTTTTTCCAGGTTAAAGGAGAGGTTGAAGCGCTCCTGCATCAATTAGGAATCAATGTTTACACCTGGACTGCCATTGAACATCACCCCTATTTGCATCCATATGCAACAGCCGCCTTGACGTTGGATTCCGATGAATGTGTGGGCTACATCGGTGCCGTATCGCCTCAATATGCACAAGAACTTGATGTGCCTCAAAATACCATCTGTGCAGAAATCCGCTTGGCCCCCCTTTGGCAGGCTGCCAATCTAGTCCGTTCACAACAGCCCTTGCCTAAATTCCCAGGGATGAAGCGGGACTTAGCCTTTGTTGTTTCTGAGGAAGTACCCATTGGAAAAATGATGGCCACCCTCAAACAGGCGGGGGGAGAAGCCTTGGTATCCTGTGATCTCTTTGACGTTTATGTCGGTGATCATGTACCAAACGGATATCAATCTGTGGCCTTTACTTTTTTATTTAGATTACTGGATCGCACACTGACAGATGAAGAAGTAAATCAAAGGATTGAGCACTTGATTCAAACCATGCAAGACACCTACCAAGCAACATTGCGAACCTAAAGTGGAAGTTATCTTCCACTTTTTGTTTAGATGATCCAGATTAAATCTGTTTATACATGTTTCTTTGTTGAATCTGTATAAATGTGCATAAAATTATAAAAAATACTTGAATATTCTAACTTTATGCGTATAATATGCATAAAGGAGATTGAATTATGAAGTGTTTAAAGCAATTTGTTCTAACCTCGTTGGCAGCAGCCATGGTTTTTTCATTAGCGGCCTGTGGTCAAAGCGGATCATCAAATGAGAAAACGCCATCATCTAATCCTGTAAAAATTACAAAAGCAGATGATTTAAAAACCTTAAATGTAGCTGCACAGCGTGGCACAATTGGCGAAAGTTTAGCCAAGGATCTGGTCGAAAAAGAAGAACAGCTCAGTTCTTTCGAAAAATATGTAGATGCGATAACCGCTTTGGAGCAAGACAAAGTTCAAGGCGTCATCATGGATGAAAAACCAGCCAAAAAATTTGTTGCTCAAAAAACGAATCTAAATATTCTTGAAGAAGCATTAACTGAAGAATCCTATGCGATTGCGCTCAAGAAGGGCAACCAAGAACTCTTGGCTCAGATCAATCAAGCGCTGAAAAAGTTAAAAGATGCTGGAACGATTAATGCGATCATTGAGAAATATAACAGCGATACAACAGTCGATCCTGGCAGCATTGATCTCAATGCCAATGCCACAGGTGGTCAACTGGTCATGGGGACAGAAGCTGGATTTGCACCATATGAACTACAAGTCGGAGATGGTTTTATTGGTATAGACGTGGAAATCATGGCCGCGATTGCAAAAGAACTTGATAAAACGCTCGTGATTGAAAATATGAATTTTGATGCCTTGCCGATGGCTGTCAATAGTGGCAAAATTGATGTTGCTGTTGCAGGCATTACGGTAACAGAAGAACGTCAACAAAATATGGATTTTTCAGATCCTTATGTCGAAGAGGCCAAGCAAGTTGTGGTCGTCAAAAAATAATAAATTGATCATTGATTCGGTCACATCTTTTGACCGAATCAATGTTTTTTGGAGGATGAATGGACGGTAAAATACAGCATAGATCGCGCCTAAATCGGGGTAACGCAACGGTGATTCTTTTTTTGATCATCGTCATTTATCTGCTCTATCGAGGCGGTGTTTTTCAGCCGGCCTATTGGCAGGATGCAGGGGCTAAATTCCAACTGAACTTTATCCAAGACCAGCGTTATTTAATGCTGCTAAAAGGTCTTTGGGCAACCGTTCAGATGTCTATTATGGCCTGTGCTTTGGGGATCGTAATCGGGATCATCTTAAGCGTCATACGAGTTGCCTATAAAGGTGGCGCTAAGATTCGTTTTTTTAATTTTCTGGCAAGCGCCTATATTGCGGTAATTCGTGGTACGCCTGTCATGGTGCAGATTTTAATTTGGCATTTTACCATTTTCGGGTCACTGAAACACAGCAATAAATTGCTCATTGCAGCCCTTGCTTTTGGTCTGAATTCGGGTGCGTATATTGCTGAAATATTCCGTTCTGGCATCGAGTCTTTGGATGTCGGACAAATGGAGGCAGGCCGTTCACTGGGCTTAGGTTATGCGCAGACCATGCGCTTGATTATTCTGCCTCAAGCTTTTAAAAACACTTTACCTGCACTATTTAATGAGCTCATTACGCTTTTAAAGGAAACATCTGTGGCCGGTTACATTGCGGTGAACGACTTAACCCGGGCAGGGCAGAATATACAAGCCATTACATACGATTCATCCCAACCGCTCTTGATGGTTGCCGTCATTTATTTAGTGATTGTCTTAGGCCTAACCCGTTTATTGACTGCTCTAGAAAGGAAATTGGGAAAAAGTGATCGACGTTAAAGGCTTAAAGAAAAAATTCAATGATTTAATGGTCTTAAATGGGATTGATACTCAGATTCATCGAGGAGATGTCGTCGTCATTATTGGTCCATCTGGATCTGGAAAAAGTACTTTTTTAAGATGCCTCAATCGATTAGAAGAACCAACCAGTGGTAAGATTCAAGTCTTGGGTACCGAAATCTCTGATCCCAACTGCGATCTAAACATGGTCCGTCAAAAAATGGGAATGGTGTTTCAGCATTTTAATCTTTTTCCGCATTTAACGGTAGAAGAAAATATCATGTTAGCACCTGTCGAACTCAAGCGATTAAGCAAATCCGAAGCCTCGGCAAAAGCCAAGGAATTATTGGACCGGGTTGGGCTCTTAGATAAGTTGCATGCTTATCCAAACCAATTATCGGGTGGTCAAAAACAACGTGTAGCGATTGCACGCGCATTAGCCATGGATCCTGAAATTCTCTTATTCGATGAGCCAACATCAGCGCTAGACCCCGAAATGATCGGGGAGGTTCTGGACGTGATGCAGGAATTGGCAAAAGGCGGGATGACCATGATCGTGGTAACCCATGAAATGGGATTTGCTAGACATGTCGGCACCAGACTATTTTTTATGGATCAAGGTCAAATTGCTGAAGAGGCCACGCCAAGTGATTTTTTTAATGGACCAAAACATCCGAGAGCCGTTGAATTTTTATCTAAAGTTTTACATAAAACCGGTGAATAATTAAAACCACGAAGCCAAATTATGGGCTTTGTGGTTTTTTTGTATGGGTCGTGGGCAAACTAAAACCAAAATCCGATCCCATCTGCGGTCTACTTTTAACATAAACTTGTCCACCCAAAAGCCGAACAATTTCAGATGCAATGGATAGCCCCAATCCAGTACCCGTTTTACCTCTGGCTTTATCCACCTTATAAAAGCGTTCAAAGATATGTGCTTGATCGGCATAGGGAATACCTTCGCCACTATCGCGAACGCCAAAAGAACAGGTCGTTTCTTGGCAGATCGCATAGAGTTGGACAGAACCACCTTCTGGCGTAAACTTAATGGCATTATCTAGGAAGATGGTGAGCACCTGTTCAAATCGATCTGGATTCGAAAACATGAATGAGGGAAGTTCCTCATCTATAGACTGTGAAAGATTCAGCTTTTTTTCCTGGCAAACAGATTCAAACTTGGTGATGAGTAGGTCAAAAATAGAGCGCCACTCAAACGATCGTTTTTCAACGGGTAACTGGCCAGCTTGCATGCGCGATAGGGTGAGCATATCGTCAATCAAATTTGACAAGCGAATGGTCTCGTGCAACATCACAGCATAATATTCTTGACGCTTTTCTTCTTGTTTAACCATGCCATCCTGCAACGGCTCAATGAGAGCTCTCATCGAGGTTAAGGGTGTACGCAATTCATGAGAAATATTGGCGACGTAATCACGGCGTGTTTGTTCTAACCGCGCCGCCTCTGTAATATCCCGACAAAGGGCAACCGCGCCAACCAATTGGTCACTGGGATCCTTAACAGGGGAAAGCTGGAGTTGAATGAGAGAATCGTCGATTTGAATGGTTCGCGTTCGATCGATAACCTGCTGAATAACAGCTAAACATTCTTCGGCAAAAGGTGTACCTTCGATGCTTTTTAATTCCCCATTTTCAAAAGCATCATCCATTAGGTGCATCAATTGAATAAAGGCCGGGTTAACATGGGTGATTTGGAGATTAATGTCCACCGCACAAATGCCCTCTGTCAGCCCATTTAAAATTTGTTGCAGGCGATTTTTTTCCATGAGCAAGGCCTGAATAGAGCGGTTCAAATCATTCGCCAGCTGATTAAATGCCAGTCCTAAATCGCCAATTTCACCCTTATAGTTCGTTTGAGCGCGCACTTCAAAATTACCATGGGACATGGCAATGGCGACGTCTTTAATTTGGTTAATTGGATTCGTCAGACGTTTGGCTAAAACGAGAACAGGTAAAAACATCAATAAAAAGGCCAAACAACAAGCGAGCATTAAGGTCCAACGCAAACTGGCATAGCCAGATTGAAGACTTTGCAAAGTTTTTAAAATATAAACACCTGCCTCGATGCTTTGATTACCACTATATATATTTTGTGTGATGACAGGATAACCAATGAGGACATATTTTTCTTGATTCAAACGATTGGCAATCACCATTTGTACAATTTTGCCATTTTGGATATCCACACCCGAATGGCTCATAATCGTTTGTACTTGTTGCCAAAAAAGGGGATGAAACTTAAGTTGACTTGCATTTTTTTGCAAAATCACCTGATTCGGGT